>JAEUJT010000138.1 GCA_016793525.1 Archangium sp.
TTGACCTTGGCTTCTACGTTCGGAGCGCTCATTCCGTTTTCCCGTTCCTTGTCGTGCTGGGTGCTGCGTGTGAGAGCGCCGGCCGATACCACACGGCCGTACGCCGACCAACGGCGAACTACATGTACAACCCGCCGTTGACCTTGAGGGTTTCTCCCGTGATGTACCCCGCGGCGTCGGAGGCAAGAAACGCCACCGCCTTCGCCACGTCGGCCGCGTCGCCCATGCGCTGCAGCGGTACGGCGTCGACCATCTTCGCTTTGAGCTCGTCGGTGAGCCCGGCGGTCATGTCGGTACCGATGAAGCCCGGCGTGACCGCGTTGACGCGAATGTTTCGCGAGGCGAGCTCGCGCGCCACCGACTTGGTGAGCCCGATCAGCCCCGCCTTCGACGCCGAGTAGGCCGCCTGGCCGGCGTTGCCCATCTCTCCCACCACCGAGGAGATGTTCACGATCGCGCCCTGGCGCTGCTTCATCATCGGCCGCGACACCGCGCGGATCAGACTGAACGCGCCCTTGAGGTTCGTCTCGAGCACGGTGTCCCAGTCGTCGTCTTTGAAGCGCATGATCAGCCCGTCGACGGAGACGCCGGCGTTGTTCACCAGCACATCGATGCGGCCGAACGTCTTCACCACCTCATCGACCACCGCACTGCAGGCGGCTGAGTCAGCGACGTCGAAGCGGCGGGCGCTGGCGGTGCCCTGGGCGTCGGTGATCGCCTTCACGGTCTCGGCGGCGGCGGACTCGTTGCCGGCATAGCCGACGATCACGTTCGCTCCGCGTCGGGCGAGCTCGAGTGCGATGGCGCGGCCGATTCCGCGCGAGGCTCCGGTCACCAACGCCACCTTCTGCGCGAAGTCATTCATTGGAGTGCCTGCTCGAGCGACTGCGGGTCTTCGACGTTGGACAGCCGAATCGACGGGGCGATGCGCTTCACCAGGCCGCTCAAGACCTTGCCGGGGCCGAGCTCGATGACGTGGGTGACGCCAGCCTGCTCGAGGAAGTGGACCGTCTCGACCCAGCGCACCGCGCCGGTGATCTGCTGGAGCAACAGCGGCTTCACTTTCGACGCGTCACTGTTCGGAGCGGCCTCGACGTTGGTGACGACCTGAACTTTCAACGGCGACACGGTGACGTTGGCGAGCGCTTCGTTCATGCGACCGACCACGGGCTCCATCAGCGCGCAGTGGAAGGGCGCGCTCACTGGCAGCGGCAGGACGCGTTTCGCTCCTGCGGCCTTGAGGAGCGGGGTGGCCCGAGCGACCGCGGCCGCGTGCCCGGCGATCACGGTCTGGTTTGGCTCGTTGAAGTTGGCGGGCGCAAGCACCTCGCCTTGCGCGGCCTCGCCGCACACGCGCTGCACGACCTCGGCGGGAGCGCCGATCACCGCGGCCATGGCGCCCACACCTTCGGGCACGGCCTCTTGCATGAACGTGCCCCGTGCGCGCACCAGGCGGAGGGCGTCGCGCAAGGAGAAGCCGCCAGCGGCGACGAGCGCGGCGTATTCTCCCAGGGAGTGCCCGGCGACGAACGCCGGGGCTTCGGGCGAGCGCGCGGAGAAGACGGCTTGCGCCGCGAGCGACACCGCCACGATGGCGGGTTGGGTGTTGGCCGTGCGCTTGAGCTCGGCGTCTGGGCCTTCAGCGCACAGCGTCGATATACGGAAGCCGAGTGCATCGTCGGCGGCGTCGAGCACGGCGCGCGCTTCAGGAAAGGCGCTCGAGAGCGCCCGGCCCATGCCGACCGATTGACTGCCTTGCCCCGGGAAGAGGAACGCGCGCACGAACGCGCCGTGTAGCCACAATGCGCGGTGCTGTCACCGCGTAGGGTGTTTCGCAGACTGCGAAATTGGCTGCTCAGCGATTAGTCAGCGGTGCCAGAGATGCGCTTCTTACCGCCGTAGAACCCGCACGCCGGGCACACGCGGTGCGGCATCACCGAGGCGCCGCAATTGGCGCACTTGGTCAGCTGCACGGCCGTCTTCAGCGTGTTGTTGGCAGCGCGGCGCTGATCGCGGCGCATCTTCGAGGTTCGTTTCTTGGGAACGCCCATGGTGTTGCATCCTTCCTTCGTCAGTTCTTCAGCGTGATGTCTTTCAACTTCGCGAGGCGCGGGTCTGCCTGTTTTTCTGCGCCGTGGCCACAGTCTTTTTCATTGAGCTCGGCGCCGCAGGTCGTGCAGAGGCCTTTGCAGTCGTCTCGGCAGAGCACGCTCAGGGGGAGCGCCAGCACCACCTGCTCGCGTACCACCGGGTCGAGATCGATGACTTTTCCGTCGAACGGCTCGGCGTCGATCTCGTCGAGCTCGAAGTTGGCGGCGAGCTCGTCTTGGCCGTTGTCGTGGTTCTTGTGGCCTTTGCGGCCCTTGCGCTTCGTCGGGGCCGCCGCGGGCGCCGGCTCGTCTTCTTCATCGTCGTCGGGCTTCTGCTGCTCGCGCACCATGCGCAGCGAAAACGCGACGGGAATGGTCAACTCGACGGGGTCGACGCAGCGTTTGCACGGCGCGGTGACGGTTGCGCTGAACGAACCCTTCACGTGAACTCGGCCAGAGATGCGGCTGAACGACGCGGTGAGCGGAGTCGAGGAGACGAGGCGGAAGTCTCCGCCGTCGGCGAGCGCGGTCTCGAGCACTGGGCGCTCGATGGGCGCGGTGCGGGTCAGGCCGGGTTCTTGAATTTCTTCAATCTTTACGCGCATTTGTGCTGCTGACGCCTCGAGGGGGCGCGCACCCTACACGACGCGGGGCGGCGGCGTCAACGCGGGGGCCGCGATTTAGCCGTGGGGCGTACGCTTGCCGCGGGGCACGCTGGGGCGTGGTGTCGCGGCGCGGGAGGCGCCGGTCTGCGCCGGACTGGCCCGTGAAGCCGCCTCGAGGCGCGCGGCGATGGCGTCGACCGCGCGCTCGATGCGAGCCCGGGCGTCGTCGCTGAGCTCGATGAAGTGCACGCCCATGCCGAGGGCCTTGGCGGTGACGATTTCGCCGTGGCAGGCGATCTCTTCAGCGTCGCCGGGGAGGGCGAACTTCAGGGTGACCCGGGTTCCCACGGGCATGGGCACGGTCTGCGCGAAGAACGCGCCACCGACGGAGAGGTTGACCGCGCGTTGGTAATACAGCTCGCCATCGCGCTCGGCTTCGATCCAGAGCTCGGCGGGGACGCGTGTCTCGCGGCGTTTTTCGGAGCGGGACGGCATTCGGCGGGCTTATGCCATGACTCGAACTGCGTTAGGAAGCGTCGCGCATGGCTCGCATTCTGGTGGTCGAAGACGAGCAGGATCTGGCGTCGTTGCTCGAATACAACTTGAAGGCCGACGGCCACGAGGTCGACGTCGCGCGCAGCGGCGCGGCCGGCGTGGCGCGGATCAAGACCTTTCGCCCCGAGCTGATCCTCCTCGATCTCATGTTGCCCGACATCGCCGGGAGCGAGGTGGCGCGGCTGGTGCGCGAGGGCGAGCCGAAGCGGGTGCCGATCATCATGGTCACCGCGCGCGGCGAAGAGTCTGATCGGGTGAAGGGCCTCGAGCTCGGCGCCGACGACTACGTGGTGAAGCCGTTTTCGGTGAAGGAGCTGCTCCTGCGGGTGAAGGCGGTGCTCCGCCGGCACAGCGAGGCCCCGGCGGCGGCCCCGTCTGCGGGCTCGGTGCTGAGCGCCGGAGACATCACCCTCGACGTCGAGCGCCACGAGGTGCATGCGAGCGGCGCTCCGGTGGTGTTGACCGCGCTCGAGTTTCGGCTGCTGAAGACGTTTTTGGAGCGCCCGGGCCGGGTGCAGACGCGCGAGACCTTGCTGTCCGACGTCTGGGGCATCGACGCCGACATCACCACCCGTACCGTCGACACCCACATCAAGCGGCTGCGCGAGAAGCTGGGCCCGGCGGGTGACATCGTCGAGACCATTCGCGGGGTCGGCTACAAGCTGGGCGCCTGACGATGTTCGGACCGACGATGCGCGCGAAGGCCTTGGGGTGGGTGTTCTTGGCCTTGGCGCTCGTGCTGAGCGCGTTGTCGGCGAAAGACGTCGTCGACGGCTCCGGTGGAGCGCTGGCTCTGGTGAAGTTGGCGACGAGCGTGCTGTTGCTGCTCGTCTCGGTGGTGGCGATGTGGCCGCCTGCGTCGCAGCCGACCGTCAAAGTGGTGTCTCCGGGGCTGTCGCCCGTCGGTGACGAGGTATCGAGCGCGGGCTTCAACGAGAGCCGCAGCGAGCTCCGACGGCAGCTGGCGGTGTTGCGCGCGGTGATCGACGGCATGGCCGAGGGCGTGTGGATCACGAGCAACGACGGCACGGTGCTCGAGCACAACAACGCGCTCAAGGAGATGCTCTACGCCGGGCAGCAGCTCGTGGGGCAACGGCCGGCCGATCTGTTCGAGAGCGCTGAGCTCCAGATCGCGGTCGACAAGGCCTGCCGCGAATCGGCGTCGACCCGACTCGAGCTGTCGATCGAAGGGGTGCGGCCGCGAGTGCTGTCGATTCACGTCTCTCCACTGGGGCGCGACCTGGGCGGCAGCGCGGCGGTGTTCTTCGACGTGACCGAGCTGCGCCACCTCGAGAAGGTGCGAAAAGACTTCGTGGCCAATGTGAGCCACGAGCTGCGCACGCCGATCACCGCCATTCGTGGCTACGCCGAGACGCTGATGTCGGGCGCGGTCTCTGATCCCGCCACCGCGCCGAAGATGGTCGACATCATTCACCGGCAGTCGGAGCGGCTGTCGGAGCTGGTGGAGGATCTCCTCGAGCTGTCGCGCCTGGAGTCGCGGCAGATTCAGATCGAGCGCAAGCCGGTCGAGCTGTCGACGGCGGCCGCGCGCGCGTCAGAGGCGGTGCGCCCGAAGGCCCGCGCCCGCGCCACCGCGTTGGAGCTCAACATTCCCCCCGATCTCTACGTGCTGGGCGATCGCCGCGCGGTGGAGCAGGTGCTGTTGAACCTCCTCGACAACGCGGTGAAGTACAGCCCGCCCAACGGGCACGTGTGGGTCACCGCGGCGGTGAAGGGGTCGCAGCTCGAGGTCTCGATTCGTGACGACGGGCCGGGCATCGAGGCGCGCCACCTCCCTCGGGTGTTCGAGCGCTTCTACCGGGTCGACAAGGGCCGCAGCCGCGACATGGGCGGCACCGGCCTGGGCCTCTCCATCGTCAAGCACTTGGTGACGGCGATGGCCGGCGAGGTGCGGGTGGAGAGCACCGTGGGGCAGGGCAGCACCTTCTTTTTGAACCTGCCGATGGTCGAGGCCGATCGCGTGGTCGACGTGGCCGACACCTCGGGCCCGACCGAGCTCCCCCCCGGCGAAGTGGCCGGAAGCGTTGGGAATTCAGCCTCGACCCGTTAGAGTACGCACATGCGGGTCGCCGTGTTGGCGGACATTCACGGCAACTTGCCAGCCCTCGAAGCCGTGTTGGACGACATCAAGCGCCAGTCGCCTGACTTCATCTGCGCGGCCGGCGATCTGGCCCTCCGCGGCGCGTTTCCCGCAGAGACGGTCGACCTGCTCGAGGCCACCTGTGACTCGCTGCTGATGGGCAACACCGATTGCTACATCGCCGGGCATTACCTGAGCGGCGCGTACCGCGACCCCGATCACTGGAAGACCGAGCTCTTGCAGTGGACCCGGGCCCAGCTCGGCCCGGAGCGCGTGAAGCGTTTGGGCGAGCTGCCCTTCTCTGTGCGCTACACCCCGCGAAAAGGGAGCGATCTCTTCGTCTGCCACGCCAACCCGCGCAACCTCGAGGAGTCGCTCGAGCCCACCCTCGACGAGCACCAGCTTCGGCGGTTCATCGGGCACCTCGACGCGGCGGCGGTGGCTTTCGGGCACCTCCACTTTCCCTACCGGCGGCGGGTGGGGCGCATGGTGATCGCCGACGTGGCCTCGGCCGGTATTCCGCGCGACGGCGATCTCCGGCCCGCGTGGGGGCTGTTCACGTTCACCCCGCGTGGCTGGCGGGTGCAGATTCGCCGCGTTCGCTACACGGTGCGCAAGGCGACGCAGGCGCTGCTCGATCGCAAGGTGCCGGGCGCGCCGCTGCTCATTCACAAGATGCTCGAGGCCCGCTACCGGCACCACGGGTTGCTGGCC
Source organism: Archangium sp. (assembly GCA_016793525.1). Next base: position 6,066 of record JAEUJT010000138.1, read on the forward strand.
GACGCCGCGCGCAAGCATTCTGGGCTGCCGCCGTACCTCCGGCCACCGCCGGGTGCGCCCGCCTCGCTCAAGCCGGTGGGCTTGCCACCGCCGTCATCTCCCCGGCCGCCGCCGGGAGAGGTGCCTCCGCCGGGTGAGTCGACCCAGGCCGACGAGGCCGCCGACGAGTTGCTGCTCCACGCCTCGCTGCACACCGAGACTCCAGACACCGAGACTCCAGACACCGAATCACCAGGCAGGGAGGGCGCCGCTCCGCGCCCGCTTGGCGGCGACGAAAACCAAGGAGATCAGGGCGATGCGCCGATCTCCGGCGAGGCACCCGCGCCAGCCGTTACCGAAACGTAACGGGCGCTCCACTTCGTCGTCGTGCGGCAGGGCTAGTTCGCTTCGACCATGGCGCACATTCTGATCGTCGACGACGAAGCCGATCTCGCCAGCCTGGTGGAATTCAACCTGCAGCAGGCTGGGCTCGAGACCGAAGTGGCGCTGACGGGGGAGCAGGCGCTCCAGAAGGTGCAGAACCGGGTGCCTGACGTGATCGTGCTCGATCTGATGTTGCCCGACATCTCGGGGAAAGAGGTGTGCCGGCGCATTCGCCTCGACCCGCGGCTGCGGCGGGTGCCGATCGTGATGCTCACCGCTCGCGGCGAAGAGAGCGATCGCGTCGAGGGCTTCGAGGTGGGCGCCGACGACTACGTCACCAAGCCCTTTAGCCCGCGCGAGCTCGTGCTGCGGGTGAAGGCGATTCTGCGCCGGTCGAACCCCGGTGAAGTGGCGGAGAAGCTCCGGTTGGGCGCGCTCACCATCGACGTCACGTCGCACCGCGCCTACGTGGCGGGCGCGGAGGTCGAGCTCACCGCGCTCGAGTTCCGGCTGCTCCAGCACCTCATGGCGCGGCCGGGGCGGGTGCAGTCGCGGGAGCAGCTGCTGTCTGACGTCTGGGGGGTGACCAGCCCGCTGGAGACGCGCACCGTCGATACACACGTGATGCGGCTGCGGGAGAAGCTGGGCGAGGCGCGAGAACTGGTGCAGACGGTGCGCGGCGTCGGCTACCGCATGGCCGAGAGCGAAGACGACTGAGGTCGAGGCGTTCCGAGCTGGCGGCTCCGAGGCCGTTGCTCAGCCGGAGCAGGCGTACGCGCCGCGGCCCCGTCCGGCAACGGCTGCGAGCTCTCCCATGCCGCCGAGGAATTGCTCGATTTCCCAGCCGGCCAGGCTCGTGTCGGGCGAACTCCGCGGCGCCGAGGACGAGGGCCGACACCTCTCAGGCGAGAAGCGCACCTCCGTACTCCCTGTCGATGGATCAGGGCAGGCTGAAACCCCAGGTCTTCGTCCAGTCAACAGGAGGTGCGCGGGCGATTGGGGGCCGAGTGCGCGGGTGAGCGCCTCGAAGAAGCTCCAACCCCATGGGGCAAGGTGGCGCTCGAGGTCGAGGCCAGGCAGCGACGGATCCTCACCGTCGGCGTACACGAGCGCAAAGATGACTTCGTCGAGTACCGCCTGTTCCGGTGCGTTCGCCTCGCGGTAGGCGCGCTCGAGCCCGAGTTGCGCGACTCGGGCAATGGGACGCTTCTAGCTGTTGAGCGCGAACTGCTGACGCGCCGTCGGCCTGGGCGGTGTACAGCGCCGCTGCGCGCAGCCGGGCCGCGTCGCTCGGCGTGAGCCCACCCGCAGTCCACCGGGTCCACGCCGGGAGATCGAACGACGCGAAGGTCCACCCCATCGACATGTTCGTCGCCTATTTCAACGCGGCTTCCTCAGTCGATCTGCGCGACCTTGTTGCGGGCTTCGAGGAACCCGTCGACCGCGTCGGCCACCGCGTCGGCCACCGACTGCTGGTACCCGTCGTCGGCGAGGCGCTTCTCGTCTTCGGGGTTCGAGATGAACGAGGTCTCGACCAAGATCGCCGGCATCTTCGCGCCGAGGAGCACGAAGAAGAGCGCCTCCTTGGTGCCGAGGTCGCGCACGCCGGAGTAGCTGGCGCTCAGGGTGCGAATGAGGCTCTTCTGCACGCGCTCGGCGAGGTGCGACGACTCGCTCGTGTTCGCCTTCGTGGCGAGGTCAGCGAGGATGTACTGCAGGTCGCCGACGCCGCGCTCGGTGGTGGCGTTCTCTCGGGCGGCGAGGCGAATGGCGTAGCGGTTCGACGAGGTGTTGAGCGTGTACGTCTCCACGCCGCGCAGGTTCTTCGACGCGGCCGCGTTGCAGTGCACGGAGATGAAGAGGTCGCCGTGGGCGCGGTTGGCGATCTTGGTTCGATCTTCGAGGGTGACGAAGGTGTCGTCGTCGCGGGTCAGCGTCACCTCGAGGCCCATGGCTTCGAGCTTGGCCGCGAGCTTCTTGGCCATGGCGAGCGAGGCGTCTTTCTCGAGCACCCCGGTGGGGCCGATGGCGCCGGTGTCGTGGCCGCCGTGGCCCGCGTCGATCACCACTCGCCGCACCTTGAGGCCCAGCTGCTGGGCGAGGGAAAGCTCCGACGACGCCTCCTTTTTCGCCAGCGAGGTGAAGCGCGCTTTGGTGGCGGTGGTGGTGGCGCCCGGTGAGGGCCCGACGCGAACGTCGCGCAGCTTCTCCTGAAGCGTGGTCAGCCCACCGGCGGCGTCTTCCCCTTCGACCACCGCGTCGGCGTCGTCGGTGTCGCCGGAGGCCTCCGAGGTATCGACCTCCGCCTCCGCGACCGGGGCACGCGCGGCGATGGCCGGAGTGGTTTTGGCCATCTCCACCGCCGGAATTCGCAGCACTTGGGCGACGGTCTGCGCGGTCTTGCGGGTGGCGTCGGCGAGGGTCGTCGACGGCGGTGGCGCGGGCCTTGTGGGGGCTTCAGCGGGGCGCGGCTTGGCGGCGGCCTTGGGGGCGGGGAGGGCGGCCAGCAGGCTCTGCAGCTCGCGCTTCTTGTCGCTCTTGGCGCCAGCAGAAGCGAGGGTGTTGGAGGCGACGGTGCGCGCGGCTTCGACGTTGCCGCGGCGATCGCTGAGCAACCGAGCCAGGGCCAAGCCGGCGTCATCGGCCAGCCGGTGCTTCGGCCAGGTCTTGATCACCTTCTCGTACTGGCGCTGGGCGGTGTCGAGGTCGGCGTCGTTCATCGAGAAGCGCGACAGCGCTGCGTAGAGATCGCCGGAGGAGTACAGCGCCTCGGCGGCCCGCTCGCTCTTCGGGTACTTGGTGGCGACGCCCTCGAACTTCTTCGCCACGTTGAGCCAGTGGTGGCGGAACTTGCGGCGACCCTCGTCGGTGCGGAGCTTCTGGTACGCGTCTTTCGCGCGCTGGTACGCCTCGTCGGCTCCAGAAGGCGGAGCCGCGAGCGTCGGCGACGACAGCAGCACGGCGAGGCACAGGGAGAGGAGGCGGAAGGGCGAGGGCATGTGTCGGTCGCTACAGGAATGAATGTGAGCATGAGGCACACACGCCCGCAAAAATTCGGCGCGCGGATCAGCGGCTGATCAACGTGACGAGACGAACTCGCTCTCGTCAACAAAGCCGATGCGTCGTTCCACTTCGACGAGACGGCGTTGACCACCAGGTTTCGGCGGTCGACGAGAGACTGCTGACTACGACGGAGATCACTGGGGCTCGTGATGTGCGGCGTACCGTCGCGGCGGGCGTGAGCTCGATGCGCCACGCGCGGTACATCGATGGAGACGCCGACGTGCACCGGCGAGAGCGAAAACGGTTCTCCCGATTTGCTGAATGCGCCGAAGCACCCACACGCGGCGCGCGCGACGCGACTCGGCAAAAAGGCCGAACGCGTTGGCCGTCGCGCTTGCGGTCGGAAGCGGCGTGCCAGCGTGGGCTGCGGAGCGTTCGAGCGCCGGTTGTGTCCGCGAGGGCCGGCGTGAAGTTCACGAGTCCACGCGCGGCGTGCGGTGATCTCGACTCCAGCGGCGGCCCGTGAGTCGGATCGAGAGAGGCTGCGGCGGTGGCGCCGCCACCGTCGGCCGAGCACGTGGCCTGCTGTGGGCTCAGCTCAGCGCGTCGTCGCCGCGCGGCCGTCGGTGGAGCCGAGGCTGTGGAGCGTTCGAACT
>JAEUJT010000140.1 GCA_016793525.1 Archangium sp.
GAACTTCGACCCGATGGGCGTGCACACCGGCGACAGCATCACCGTCGCGCCCGCGCAGACGCTGACCGACAAGGAGTACCAGCGCATGCGCAACGCGGCGATCGCCATCATGCGCGAGATCGGCGTCGACACCGGCGGCTCCAACGTGCAGTTCGGGGTGAACCCGAAAGACGGCCGCATGGTCGTCATCGAGATGAACCCGCGCGTGTCGCGCAGCTCGGCGCTCGCCTCGAAGGCCACCGGCTACCCCATCGCCAAGGTCGCCGCGAAGTTGGCCATTGGCTACACGCTCGACGAGCTCAAGAACGACATCACCCGCGACACGCCGGCCTCGTTCGAGCCGACGCTCGACTACGTGGTGGTGAAGGTGCCGAAGTTCAACTTCGAGAAGTTCGCCGGCGCGTCGAAGGTGCGGGGCACGATGATGCGCTCCGTCGGCGAGGTGATGGCCATCGGCCGCACGTTCTCGGAGGCGTACCTGAAGGCATTCCGCTCGCTGGAGCAGGGGCGGCTGCCGATTCCGACGAAGGCGCAGGCGCTGGAGCGTCCCGCCGCTGAGCGCGAGGAGCTCCTCCGAGTTCCGACCCCGGAGCGTCCGTGGGTGGTGTTCGAGGCGTTCCGCGCCGGCATGACGGTGGAGCAGGTCTTCGCCCTCACCAACATCGACCCCTGGTTCCTGCGGCAGCTGGAGCAGATGGTGAAGTCGCTCGACGCGCTGGCGGCGAAGGGCTCGCTCGAGGCGCTGAGCGATGCGGAGCTCAAGGCCGCGAAGGCCGCTGGGTTCTCCGACGCGCAGCTGGCCCAGGCGTTCGGCATCACCGAGGCCCAGGTCCGCGCCGCGCGGTGGAAGCGCAAGGTTCGCCCCGTCTACAAGCGCGTCGACACCTGCGCCGCCGAATTCGAGGCCTTCACCCCGTACCTGTACTCGACGTACGAGGAGGAGGACGAAGCGCCGCCCACCTCGAGGCAGAAGGTCGTCATCTTGGGCTCCGGGCCCATTCGCATCGGGCAGGGCATCGAGTTCGACTACTGCTGCGTGCACGCCGCGTTTGCGCTCCGCGAGGCCGGGTACGAAACCATCATGATCAACTGCAACCCGGAGACGGTGTCGACCGACTACGACACGTCTGACCGGTTGTACTTCGAGCCGCTCACGCTCGAAGACGTGCTCGAGGTGCTCGAGCGCGAGAAGCCGCTCGGCGTCATCGTGCAGTTCGGCGGGCAGACGCCGCTCAAGTTGTCGAAGCCGTTGGAGGCCGCGGGCGTACCGATTCTGGGAACGACGCCAGAGGCCATCGACATCGCCGAAGATCGCGAGCGGTTCTCGAAGTTGGTGGAGAAGCTGCGCCTGCGCCAGCCGGAGAACGGCGTGGCCCGCTCGCCCGACGAGGCGTTTAAGGTCGCGAGCGCCATCGGCTACCCGGTGATGGTGCGGCCCTCGTACGTGCTCGGCGGCCGGGCGATGGAGGTCGTGTACGACCAGGCTGACCTCGACCGGTACATGCGCGAAGCCGTGCGCGCGTCTCCGGAGCACCCGGTGTTGGTCGACCGGTTCTTGAAGAACGCGACCGAGGTCGATCTCGACCTGGTGCGCGACACCACCGGCGCGTGCATTGTCGGTGGCATTCTGGAGCACGTGGAGGAAGCGGGCGTGCACTCCGGCGACGCCGCGTGCGTGATGCCTCCGCACTCCCTTGCGCCCGACGTCATCGAGCGGCTGAAAGACATCTCCATCGCGCTGGCCACCGAGCTCAAGGTGGTCGGTCTGATGAACGTGCAGTTCGCGGTGCAGGGCAAGGCCATCTACGTGCTCGAGGTGAACCCGCGCGCGTCGCGTACCGTGCCGTTCATCTCCAAGGCGACCGGCGTGGCGATGGCTCGCGTGGCCGCGTTGTGCATGGTGGGCCGCTCGCTCGCGTCGCTCGGGCTGACGCGCGACCCCGAGGTGCACCACATCGCGGTGAAGGAGAGCGTCTTCCCCTTCGCGCGCTTCTCCAACACCGACGTCATTCTCGGGCCGGAGATGAAGTCGACCGGCGAGGTGATGGGCCTGGATGCCGATTTGGACGTGGCGTTCGGCAAGTCGCAGCTCGCCGCCGGCTCAAAGCTCCCGTCGAGTGGCTCCGCCTTCGTCTCAGTGAAAGACGACGACAAGCCGGCGCTGGTCGACCTGGCGCGGAGGCTCCACGCGCTGGGCTTCAAGCTGCTCGCGACCGAGGGCACGTACACGTACCTCGAGCGCAAGAACGTGGTGTCGTCGCGGGTGAACAAGGTGCTCGAGGGCTCTCCGCACGTGCTCGAGCGCATCGTCTCGGGCGAGGTGACGTTGGTCATCAACACCACCGCGGGGAAAAAAGAGCTCGCCGACAGCTTCTCGATTCGGCGTGAGTCACTGCTCCGCGGCGTTGCCCACTTCACCACCATCGAGGCCGCGCGCATGGTGGTCGGCGCGTTGGAGGCCCAGGCCGCCGGCGTGCGCACCTACAAGCCGATTCAAGACTGGCTGCGCCGCTGACATCGGATTCAAGACGGAGCACTCACCAGCAAGCCGCCGCTTGACGCTCGTCACGAACAACCTTCGCGAGTTCAGCCGCGCGTCGAGGATCTCCGCGTGGAGAACTGGCTGTAGCCAGCGGCGGGCTCAGAAGCAGATGGCGCGGATGAGCTGGTCGACTTCGACGACCTGGTTTCCCTCGGCGCGCAACCGCCCGTCGACGTCGCGGAGCGCCTGCATGTACGACTTCGCAAGCGACTCCGCTCGGCTCCCGGGAGCGAACCCGTAGGCCTGGTCAGACGTGGTCATGCGCAGGTCGAGCCCGGTGGGCGGCGGCCTGAAATCGGCGAAGTTGTTCAAGAAGGCCAAGAAGCGGTACCGCGCGTAGGCGCTGGGCTTCGCGGTGCTGAGCGCTTCGATGGTCGGCTCGACCTCGCAGGTGCCGTAGCGCCGCGCCCAGCTGCAGTACGTGAGGTGGTCGGCGCCGTGGGCGATGCCCATGTGCCAGATGATCATCGCCACCGCCCGCGCCATGGGCACCTTCTCGTAGCCGGGGTACCAGGCCTCCACCGCGCGCGCCCACTCCGCGAAGGCGTCGCCTTCGAGCTCGGGCATCAGCGAATCGACGAAGGCCTGCGTGGCATCGAAGTACGCGCCCAACATCGCGAAGTAGGGGATTCGCCGGTCGAGCCGCTCGGGCAGCGCGTGGTGGTCGCCAGCGCGGTGGTAGCGCTCGGCCAGGGTGGTCAACGTGTGCCGCAGGTCGAGCTTGCGCAGCGGAATGGCCAGCCACGGCACCAGCTTCTTGCCGAAGGAGGGCTCGTTGTCAGACGCGCGTTGGATCCACAGCCCTGCGTGGTTGTGCCGGTTGGCGAAGCGCGTGTGCGGGGCCAACAGCCGGTAGAGGTTCGTGTCGCGCCGCATCGACTGATGCACCGTGGCGGCGATGACGTCGGGCAGCCAGAAGTGCGCCCAGGTGTGGCCGCGAATCGGCGCCCACAGCGACAGCTGCGCGATGAGCTTCCGCCGCGCGCCGAGCCAGGTCGGGTCTGCCGGTCGGTGCACGCGGCCGTGCACGTCGTGGAGCTCGTACACATCGCGCGCGGGCTCGAAGACGAAGCGCGTCACCTCGAAGCGGTCGGCGTTCCACCAGGTGTCGGTGTGCATCGTCTCGGTGTTCAGCACCCACGTGCCGTTCGCCTCGTCGCGGGAGATGAGGAAGGCGCAGATCGACCCCACCATGTCGCGGGCGAAGTCGGCGTTCGACGGCTCGTCGGCCGCGTTGTCTCCGGTGATGGCCCGGGCCGCTTGCCACGCCGAGTCGAGCACCAGCGCCCCGACGTACGCGCTGCTGCGGTGCTCGAGGTAGTCGAGCTCAACTGGCGGGTCGACGTACTTCGGAGAGGGAACTCCGCCGGTGGTGGGGTCTCTCGCGAGCATCTGCTCCACCCGCGGCGCAGCCTTGGCGGCGGCGACCGATTTCTTCAGCGCCCGCTGCATCGCCGCATGCATCGGCCAAAAGACGGGGAGCAACGCGTAGTACACAGCCCGGGTCGCCAAGCGCATCGAAGGAGCGTGCCTGGTCTCCACAGCGCGCTCAACCGTCAGAGCAGCTCGCGCGGAGGCCGGAAAGGAGCGGGTGTCTCGGGAGAAGCGCCTGCGCGGCGTCAAGGTGCGGCGCGGCCCGTTCGCACTGACCAGCGCTGATCCACGCCTCGGCCAGCGTCAGTCGAAGCTCCACATCGAGTGGG
>JAEUJT010000353.1 GCA_016793525.1 Archangium sp.
ACGCCTCGCCGTCATTGTGAATCGGAGTGTGGGGCCGTTTCTGTCACCCCGCCATCGGTCGACTGGCCGCGGCGCCCAGGTCGAGCCGCGTCGGCGCCCGCAGGCCACCCGTTCACCGTCAACCGCCCGTTTTCCCAACGGAATTCAACCGAATTGGCCTGGCTGAAGCGTTCGTCAGCGGCCGAATACCGGCTCGACAGGAAGTGCACGACCTGGTTTTCGGAGCCCACCCAGCGGCGACTCCGGTCTGGCTTCGAGGCGTCGTACCGGCCGTCGACCAGCACGTCGGTCTCGGCCAGCAATTCGTGTATACCGGGCACCACACCTCGGCGTGTGTGTAATTCTGCCAACGTGTACCCAGAATAGACCATCACCGACAGGCCAGCGGAGCGCACCCGCGCGGCGACCTCGGCCAGCCCGGCGGCTTGCTCGAACGGCTCTCCGCCGAGGAACGAGACGCCCTCGAGCGCGGGTACGGCCAACACCCGCCGCGCCAGCGCCTCGGCTGACACAACCTCGCCGCCCGCGCCGTGCACGAACATCTCGGGGTTGCAGCAGCCGGGACACCGCAGCGAGCACCCTTGCACCCACACCGCGAAGCGCCGCCCCGGGCCCTCGGCCTCGGTGTCGGGCACCACCTGCGCGAGGCGAAGTTCCACGACGTCGAGCTCGCCGGCGCTAGGCCGGCCCCACCAGCCAGGTCGCCGTGGCGCGGGCCACCACGTCACCGGCCTCGTTCTTCAAATCGGCGGTCACCTGGTACTCGCGGCGCTCGTTGGAGTCGGGCACACCGCACGTACACTCTGCGGTGATGGGGCCGCGGGCCTTCTTCAGGTACTCCATGCTCAGCTTGGTGATGATGGAGCGGCTGCCGTCGGGCACAGACACCAGCATCGCCGTACCCGTCGCGACCTCGCCCAGGGTCATCAGCGCGATGGCGTGGACCGAGCTGAGGTGGTTGCGCACCCGCCGGCGGTCGGCCATGCGCACCTTGGCGTAGCCGGGCTCCAGCGCCAGAATCTCGGGGCGAATCGTGCCGGTGTAGGGCGCCATCTGCCCGATGATGCGGCCCATGAGCACGCCGCCCGCGGGCATGCCCTTGAGGTACCCCCACATCGAGCGAAGCGTGTTGGCCGAGGCCAGGTTCTTGAACTGGGTGAGCAAGGTCGTCATTCCCCGTATGTAAGCACGTTCGGGCGCTTGCGCCGCGCCGCTTCGGGGTACATAGCGCTCCTTCGACCGATGGGAGGCTTGCCGAATGGCCACTGAGCGAGAGATGGTGCGACCACTGCGGGTGATCGGCCGCTCACCCCGTCGGAACGCCATGATCCTCCGCTCGTCGTTGCTGTGCCTGGCCCTCGCCGCGTGTGGCGGCCCTCGCCTGACCGCCACCCTGCCCCCCGACGTACGCGTCGACACCTACGCCCAGCAGTCGGCGTCGAAAATCGACGTGTTGTGGGTGGTCGACAACTCCGGCTCGATGGCGCCGCGCCAAGAAAACCTGGCCCGCAACTTTCAGTCGTTCATCACCGAGTTCACGCGCAATGCGGTCGACTTTCGCATCGCGGTGACCACCACCGACATCTTCAAAGAAGCGGGCGCCTTCGTCGGCAACCCGAAGGTCATCACGTCGCAGACGCCCAACCTCACCGCCGCCTTCGCCGCCAACGTGCGGGTGGGCATCACCGGCGCGCCGTACGAGGTGGGCATGGAGGCCGCGCGCCTGGCGCTGGAGAACGTGAAGACCCAGAACGACACCGCGGTGACGGCGTGCAAACGCGCGTGCAAGACGAACGTGCCGAGCTGCCCGGCCGACTGCGAGACGAAGACGAGCTTCTCGTTTTTGCGGCCCGACGCGTACCTCTACATCGTGTTCGTGTCTGACGAAGACGACAAGTCGTCGCAAGACACGCGCTTCTTCTACCGGTACTTCGAGACGGTGAAGGGCGTGGGCAACGACGGCATGGTGGCGACGGCGGCCATCATGGGCGACGTGCCCGAGAACACCTGCGGCGCCGCGCCGGGGCTCAAATACAAGGCGCTGTCCGACCTGACCGGCGGCGAGGTCGGCAGTCTCTGCGACGAGAACTTCTCGGCGACGCTGAAGAAGCTGGCGAGCAACGCGGTGGGGCTCAAGCGCAAGTTCGCGCTGCAAGAGAAGCCCAACGTGCAGACCATTCAGGTCTTCGTGCGTTACCCCTGCACCGTGGCGGCCGACGTGACGGCGGCGTGCGCGTCCATCGACCGAGCGGCGTGCACCGACGCCCCTCAAGAGGGCGCGGCGCTGGTGTGTACGGCGCGGCAGGGCGGCACCGACGGCTGGAGCTACGAGGCCGCGAGCAACGTCGTCTTCTTCGCGGGTGACTCGGTGCCGGGCCTCAACGGGCAGGTCGAGCTGCAGTACTACGAAGAGGGCAAGGGCCCGCTATGACGCGTTTCCTCGCAGCGCTCGCGCTCGGCGTCTTCATCGCGGGCTGCCGGCCCGACGGCATCAGCCGCGCGCTCCCGGAGCTCGAGCCTCTCGACTCGCCGGTCGACTTCGGCGAGCTGCCGGTGCTGAACGAGAAGACGATGGAGGTGCGCGTCGCCAACGCGGGCCGCGCGCCGCTGACGCTCTTCTCGGTCACGCTGGGCACCGACGACGGCATCTTCCGCCTCGTCACCGCGCCCGAGGGGCTTCAGCCCGGCGGCACCGACGTCATCACCGTGGCCTTCAAGCCCACCGCGCAGCAGGCCTACACCTCGACCCTGGTGGTGGAGTCTGACGACGCCGACTCTCCGCGGGTCGAGGTGGAGCTGAAGGGCGCTGGATCGACCGTGGGGCGGGTCGAGGTGATGCCCACCTCGCTCGACTTCAGTCGGGTACCGGAGTGTGCGGGCGCGGTGCAGCAGCTCACCATTCTCTCCACCGGCACGGCCGACTTGCTGATCACCGACATCGCCTTCGAAGAAGGCACGCACCCGGGGTATGGCTTCGTTGGGTCTACCCGCACGCCGGCGACGGTGAAGCCGATGGGCGCCAATGGGCTGACCGGCCAGCTGCAGCTCACGGTGCGGCTCACCGTGCCCCCCGGGGCTGAAGGCACGCTCGCGGGCGCGATTCTCCTCAGCACGACAGATCCGGATCACCAAGTGGTGCGAGTGCCGCTGACCGCGACGGTGAACCGCGCGCCGGTGGCCGTCATCGGCATGTTCGGCAACGGCGCGCCCGGCGCGGTGGTGACGCTCGACGGCACCGGCTCGAGCGACCCCGACGGTGACGTGCCGCTGACCTACAAGTGGGCGTTGCGCTCGAAGCCGCTCGCCAGCACCACGGCCATCGCGGTGCCGACTGACGTCACCACGTCGATGCAGTTGGATCCACAGCTCCCCGGCGCCTACGAAGTGCAGCTCGACGTCACCGACGCTGAAGGCGTGAAGTCGTGCCAGCCCGCGCGCTCGACGGTGGTGGCTGCGCCGGCGCAGAAGCTGCTCATCGAGCTCTTCTGGGACAACCCGCGCACCGACCTCGACCTGCACGTGCTGAAAAACGGAGACGCCTCGCTCTTCAGCAGCCCGGGCGACTGCTTCTTCCAGAACCGCGCGCCGCGCTGGGGCCCGACCACCGCCGACGACCCCGAGCTCGTGCGCGACGCGCTCACCGGCTACGGCCCCGAGCTGTTCGGGTACCGCAACCCCATCGACTCGACGTACCGGGTGGTGGTGGTGTTTCAGAACGACCTGCTCGCGGCGGCTCCCGCCAGCACCGCCACCGTGCGCGTGTACCACTTCGGCGTCTTGAAGGCCGAGCTGTCGCGGGCGATGCAAGCCAAAGACGAAATCTGGGAAGTGGCCGACGTGACCTGGCCCTCGGGCGTCGTGACGGTGCGCCCATGAGCGGGCCCATGCGCGTCACCGCGCTCCTCGGGCTGCTGCTCGTGACCGCCGGATGCCCGGTGAAACCGCCCATCACCGTCCCGGACGGCGGAGGGGTCATCGGTGGAGTCACGTCTCCGTGCACGACGCGCAGCGACTGCGCTTCAGGGCTCGTCTGTACGAACGCGTTCTGCCAGTCGTGCAGCTCCTCCGGGCAATGCACGGTGAAAGAGACGTGCGACGTCGACACCCGCCGCTGCGCGCTGCGCGAAGGCTGGGGCTCGGCGTGCGCGCTGAACGAAGACTGCTCCGCGGGGAGCTGGTGCAAGCAGGGCCTCTGCCTCGACCGCAGTGAGGTCTCGCTCTGCCCCTCGGGCCTGAAGACCGAATGCCCACAAGGCGAGCGCTGCAACACGGTCACCACGGTGTGTGAAGAAGACGTGGGGTGCTCGACGAACGACGACTGCTCGGGCGGAGAGGTGTGCAACACCGGCAGCCGTGCCTGCGTGCCCCGCTGCACCGTCGACACCCAGGCCACCGTGTGCGCCGGCGGAGAGCGCTGCGTCAGCGAGCGCTGCGTCCAGTGCAGCCAGGCCACTGACTGCGCCGCTGGGTTGGTGTGCGACGCCGCGGGCCGGTGCACCGCGGGCAACCGCTGCTACTCCGACCGCGACTGCTCGGTGCCGCTGGTGTGCTTCATTCAGACGGGCGCGTGCCTGGCCAAGCCGCCGCCGTGCATCTCCAACGACAACTGCGGCGCCGACGAGCGCTGCGAGGTGAACAGCGGCCGATGCGTGCCGCGCGCCTGCCAGCCCGACCGCTACGAGCCGAACAACGACGACACCAAGGCCTTCGCGGTGGCTCCCGGCTCGTTCACCGGGCTGACGCTCTGCACGGCCGACGTCGACTGGTATTCGGTGCGGCTCTCGCGCGGAGACCAGCTCGGGGTGAACCTCGACGCCGACCCGTTCAGCGAAAACGCGTTCTCTACCGTCATCAAAGACACCTCGGGGCGTACGCTGGCCGCGGGGCGCTTGCTGGTCAGCTACGTGGCGCCGGCCACCGCGACGTACTTTGTGGTCATCAGCAGCACCGACGCGTTTCAAAAGTACGACGTCACCTTCCTCCAGTCGCGCGGCACGCCGTGCGACGACGACGCCAACGAGCCAAACGACCTCGCGGCCCAGGCGACGGGCCTGAACACCGCGACCAACCTCGACGGCTCCATCTGCCCGCAAGACGCCGACTGGTTCCGCGCGGTGGTGCCGGCGGCCAAGGGGCTGCGCGTCTCGCTGCAGAACTACCTCAGCAGCGCGGGCTTGCTCCGGCTGTGCATCTTCACCGCCGACGGCGCGTCGCAGCTCGCCTGCACCGACGACCTCGACCCCGTCCTCACCCTCCCCAGCAGCACCGCGGCAGGCCGGCCGCTGGCCATTCGCGTCGACGGCAGCGCCGACCGAATCGCCAACCAGTACACCTTAAACGTGGAGTTCCCATGACGCGCACTTCGAACCTCGCGTGGCTTGCCTTCACCGCGCTGGCCTTCACCGCGTGCCCGCGTACGCCGCCGCGCCTCGACGGTGGGACGGTCGCTGACGCCGGTATCGAGGAAGATGCCGGGCTCCCCATCGACGAAGACGCGGGCACGCCGGTCGACGCTGGAGCACCGCCGGAGCTGAAGATTCGCCGGCTCCTGCCTCCGCGCGGGCCGTCGGGCGGTGGGGTGAACGTGTTGCTCGAGGGCTCCGGCTTCCTCCGCAATTTCGCGCCGTCGGGCACGCAGGCCAAGCGCGTGACGCAGCTGTCGTTCGGCTCGAACCCGGTCATCGACTTTCAAATCATCGACGACGAGACGCTCGAGGCCCGAGTGCCGCCCGGCGTCGCCGGCCCCGCGTCGGTGACCATTCAGAACCCGAATGGCCGCCTCGTTTGCAACAACTGCTTCACCTACTTCGACGAGCTGGTGGTGACGGGGCTCTCGCCGCGTGAGGGGCCCATCGGCGGCAACACGTTGGTCACCATCGACGGCACGGGCTTCACCAGCGACGTGCAGGTGCTCTTCGGAGGCCGCTCCAGCCCCGCCATCACCGTGGTGAGCTCGACTCAGCTGACGGCGCTCACCCCGCGTGGCGCGACGGCCGACCTC
>JAEUJT010000151.1 GCA_016793525.1 Archangium sp.
GGGCCGAGCTTGGCCTGGCCGCCGCGATGAACCGCTTCAATCGGAAAGAGCCTCCCCCGCAGGCGCGCTGACGATCTGCGCCGACCAGGTCGACGAGACCTCGCGGCCATCGACGAGGAAAAGCGTCACCGTCACCTCCGCTGGGCCGGCCTCCGGGAGCTGCCAGGTGGCTTGATCACCCTGCGCTCGGAGCGCACCGGCGGAGATCGACCACTCCGGCGCCCGGAGCGTCGGGGCGTCGTAGATCACCACCAGCGACTCCACCCCGTTGGCCACGAAGGGCCCCTCCCCTCGTTGGCGTTCGATGGAGACCACCTCACGCACCTGAGGAGTGAGGTTGGTCAGCGCAGAGGCGCCGGGGCCGCACGCGGCGAACGAGAGCGTGAACAGCGCGATGGAGGCGATGGAGCGGAGCATCGGACGAGATCCCTTCGTGGAATGTACGAGGGAGACCCCAGCCGCCCGGCGCGAGGTGCAATTTTTCAGCGCGGCGACGAAACCTGCTGCTGCGCCCACAGCGAGGCGTAGACGCCGCGGCGCTCGAGAAGCTGGGCGTGGGTACCCTGCTCCACCACCCGGCCGGCGTTGAAAACCACGATGCGATCGGCCTTGGCGATGGTCGAGAGCCGGTGAGCGACGATCACCGCGGTGCGCCCCCGGGTCGCGGCCTCCAACGCCACCTGCACTTCGGCTTCGCTCTTCGGGTCGAGGTGGCTGGTGGCCTCGTCGAGCACCAACACCGGCGCGCCGGCGAGCACCGCGCGGGCGAGGCAGAGCCGCTGCTTCTGGCCTCCTGACAGCGTGACGCCACGCTCACCGATGCGCGTGTCCCAGCCCTCGGGGAGGGCGAGAATGAAGTCGAGCGCGTGGGCGACGCGGGCTGCGGCATCGAGCTCGGCGTGCGACGCTCCGGGCCGGGCGAGCGCCACGTTCTCTCGCACCGTCGTGGAGAAGAGCAGCGCGTCTTGGGTCACCAGCGCGAACTGGCTGCGAACGCTGTCGAGCGTGGCGCGGGTGCTCTCGGTGCCGTCGATGCGAATGGCCCCCGACGCCGGAGACTCAAAGCGCAGCAGCAGCGACACCGCGGTGCTCTTACCGCTGCCGCTGGCGCCGACCAGGGCGGTGACCTTGCCCGCTTCGATGGAGAACGTCGCGCCGTCCAACGCCACCCGCTCGCCCCACGCGAAGCGCACGTCGTCAAAGGCGATCTCTCGCGCCAGCGGAGCCAACACCACGTCGCTCTCGACCAGCGCCGGCTTCGGCGACGCGAGGAGCAGCTCGTGAATGCGCTCGAGCCCGGCGGCGGCGGCGATGGCGAACTGGCTGACCCGGCCGAGATCTTTGGCCGGTTGGTAGAGCAAGACGAGCGTCGCGACGAAGCTCACCAACACCTCGGGCGAGACCTGCTGGCTGGACGCGGCCCAGGCCATGGAGCCGGCGATGGCGGCCGAGGCGAGCACCTCCATCACGCCGGGAACGGCGGCCCGAGACCACCCCGCGCGCGTGAGCGTGTGCTCGAGCCCCGCGGCGCGACGAGAGAACCGCGCCACGTCAGCCGCTTGGGCGTTGAACACCTGAATCGTCTTCAGCGCGCCGAGGCCCTCCATCACCTGGCCGGCCAACACGCCGAGCGCCGCGGCACCTTCGCGGGTTCGACCGAGCAGCGCGCGCGTCAACCGGGAGGCCGGCCACACCGAAAGCGGCAACGCCAGGAGCGCGAGCAGCGTCAACTTCCAGCTCAGGGAGAGCGCCACGCCCACCAGCACCACGATCTGCAGCGAGTCGCGCAGCCACGAGGCAACGGTGTAGGTGGCGGCCATCTCCACCGCGGCGATGTCGGCGGTGAAGCGGCTCAACACGTCGCCCGACAGCCGACCCGCACGCTGCGATGGCGGCATGGCCAGCACCGCGTCGAACACCTGGCGGCGCAGATCGACCACCACCCGCTGGCCAAACAAGCCGACCCAGTAGAACTGCCCGAGGTACCCGAGGCCCTTCACCGCGCCGATGACGAGAATGAGGGAGGGCAACGCGATGAGCGCTGTCTCCCGCGGGGCGGAGGCCAAACTCGGGGCCCAGGTCTGGAGCGCCTGCAGGCCCTCGGTCCCGCCAGTGAGGAGGAACCGCAGCACCGGCCCCATGAGAAACGCGTAGGCGCCGGTCGTCAACCCAACCACGGCCATGCAGGCGAAGGCGGCGCCGAGCAGGTGCCGATGCGGGCGCCCGAGGGAGACGACCACCCTTACAGCGCTGAGCAACGACGACGGAGCCGACACCGTGGCGTAGTGTACCCCGCGCGCATGGCTGATGTGCTCGTCGTCGCAGGTGAAGCGTCAGGTGACCGGCACGGCGCCGACGTGGTGGCGGCGCTCAGGCGGCTGCGGCCCGAGGTGCGCTTCTTCGGCATGGGTGGCCCGTCGCTCGCCGCCCAGGGCGTGGAGCTGATCCACGGCTCCCACGAGATCTCCGTGATGGGCATCGCCGAGGTGCTGCCGAAGATCCCCCGAATTCTCCAGGTGCTGGCCGACGTGGCCCGCGCCGCCGCCGAGCGAAAGCCCGTCTGCGCGCTGCTCATCGACGTGCCCGACTTCAACTTTCGTCTGGCGAAGCGGCTGAAGCGGCTCGGCATCCCCGTGGTGTGGTTCGTGGCGCCCATGGTGTGGGCCTGGCGCGCGGGTCGAACGAAGAAGCTCGCGAAGCTCACCGACGACGTGCTGTGCATCCTCCCCTTCGAGGAGAAGTTCCTCCGCGAGCGCGGCGTGGCGGCGACGTACGTGGGGAACCCGGTGGTCGATCAGCTCCCTTCGCGCGCGCCGGCGGAGTCATTTCGGCAGGCGCTCGGCCTCGACGTGGCGCGCCCGACACTGGCCGTGCTGCCCGGGAGCCGCCAGTCTGAGCTCGCTCGGTTGCTGCCGATAATGGTCGACGTCTCCCGCCGGCAGCGTGCCGCGCATCCCGGGCTCCAAATCGTCGTGCCCGTCGCGCCGGGCATCTCAGCGGAGGCCATTCGCGCGCACTTCGGTACCGATGACGTGACACTCGTCTCAGGCCGGGCCGCCGAGGTGGTTGGGGCGAGCGACGTCGCGCTGGTCGCCTCAGGCACGGCGACGCTCGAAGCGGGGTTGATGCAGCGCCCGCTGGTGGTCATCTACCGCGTGTCGCCGCTCACCTATGCAGTCGGAAAGGCGCTGGTGCGGCTGCCCTTCTTCTCGCTGGTGAACCTGCTGGCCCAGCGGAGGGTCGTGCCCGAGCTGCTGCAAAGCCAGGTGTCGATCGACGCCATCGTCAACGAGCTCGAGCCGCTGTGGAACGGCCCGGCGCGCGAGGCCTGCCTCGCTGGGCTCGAAGAGGTGCGCTCCACGCTGGGCGCTGGCGGAGCGGCGACGCGGGTGGCCGAAGTGCTGGCCCGCCGAATCGATGCGGCTACTCCATCAAGTTGAGCGTCACCTCGTGACTGCCCTTGGCCTTCACGTCGACGGTGGTCTTCTTGCGCTTGCTCTTGGAGGGCTCTTCCTCGTTTTTGAGCACCGCTTCGACCACGTGTTTGCCTTCCCACACCTGAACTTCTTTGAACGACACGCCGGGAGCAACGACCTCACCATCGACCCGGATCTCACCGAACGGGTTCACGGTGATGCGGAGCGTGCCCTGCTCGGCGCGAACGGTGAGCTCGCGGCGCTCTCCCGGCTTCAGCTCCATGGCGAACTGCCGGCGAAACTTGATGCTCTTGTTGGTGAGCGTGACCGTGTGGCGCCCCGGCATCAGCTCGAGCTCGCCCGGTGAGTGCCGGTAGAACTTCCCGTCGACGGCGATGTCGCACTCCGGCTCGGCCTCGACGGTGACGACCGCAGCGCGCACTTCTCGGTGGGGTTCGTTCGCCGGCGTCGGGTCGGCCTCGGCGACCGCTTCGGCTCCAGAATCGACAGGCTCCGCGGCCTCGACCACCGGCGTCGGAGCGGCGACGGGCGCGCCCGAGTCCACCACCGGAGCGGCCACCACCGGCGCGGGTACCGGGGCAGGCGGGACGACTGGCGTGTCTTTCGAGCCCGACGACATCAACGCCCAACCCGCCGCGCCGATGACGGCCACCGCGATGATCGGCACCAGCCACACCATCGGAGAGCGCTTGAGCTGGGCCGCAGGGAGATCGGGCACCGAGGCGGGCCCCGTCTTGGCCTCGATCTCGAGCTGCGTCGGCTCCTGCCGCTTCATGCTCGGCATCGTGGCCGAATACGCCAGCGTCGGATCTTCAGGGCCGCCGCTCGGGTTCGACACCGCCACGGGAGCCGGTTGCTCGATCTCGGTGGGCCGGCTGGTGAGGTCGGGGGCGTCGGGGGCCGTCGGCTCGAAGTGGCCGCTCTCAGCCGCCACCACGCGGAA
>JAEUJT010000164.1 GCA_016793525.1 Archangium sp.
CGCGCAGCGCCTCGGAGATGAGAAAGTTCTTCGCGTCGGGGTGAAAGAGGCAGGTCGGGTGGAACTGGTAGAACTCCATGTTCGCGATCTGCGCGCCGGCCCGGTACGCCATGGCCACGCCGTCGCCGGTCGCGACGTCGGGGTTGGTCGTGTACAGGTACACCTTGCCCGCGCCGCCGGTGGCGAGCACCGTCACCCGACCGAGCACCGCGTCGATGCTGCCGTCTTCGAGCAGCGCGTAGACGCCGGCCACCCGCCCGTTGGCGCGAATGAGATCGATGCCGGCGGTGTGCTGCAAGAAGGTGATGTTCGGCTGCTCGTCGCAGGCCGCCAGCAGCGCGCGAGCGACCTCTTTGCCGGTGGCGTCGTGGGCGTGAACGATGCGCCGCTTGGAGTGGCCACCCTCTCTCGTGAGGTCGAGCTCGCCGTCAGCCCGGCGGTCGAACGCGGCCCCCAGGTCGACGAGCGCCTTGAGCCGCGCGGGGCCTTCACGCACGGTGATCTCGACCGCGGCCCGGTCGTTCAGACCCGCGCCGGCGACGATCGTGTCGTCGATGTGCTTCTCGAGCGTGTCTTCGGGAGACAACACCGCGGCGATGCCGCCCTGGGCGTAGACGGTGTTGCCCTCCGTTCGGCTGCGCTTGGTGAGCACAGCAACCGAGCCGTGTTTCGCCGCCTCGAGCGCGAAGGTCAGGCCCGCGACCCCGCCTCCCAGCACCACCACGTCAAATGCTTTCGCCATGGGCACCTCCCCACCACGATTCCGGGCTGGTGTCAGAGATTTGAGACACCCGGTGATCCAGATGTACGCTGGTGTGGCTCGTGACTCGAATTCTCACACCGGTCCTGTTGGTGTCGCTCGCCGCGCCGTCGGCCTTCGCTGGCGGCATCTTCAAGTACGTCGAGAAAGACGGCACCGTCGTCTACACGAACGTCGCGCCGAAGGGCCACCAGGCCCGGCGCATGAGCGGCGACTTTCGGCCCGCGCCTGCCCCCACCGCTCCGGCGAGGGTCTCCGGCGCCTCGAGTTCGGCGCTCACCTCCTACGAGTCGTACATCGACGATGCGGCCGTGCGGTACCGAGTGCCGAGTGCGCTGGTGCGCGCGGTGATGCATGCGGAGTCGGCCTTCGACCCCAACGCGCTCTCACCGGTGGGGGCATCGGGCCTGATGCAGCTGAGGCCCGGCACCGCGCAGGAGATGTTCGTCAAAGACATCTTCGACGCGCGCGACAACATCGAGGGAGGCGTGCGCTACCTGCGGGTGTTGGCCAACGAGTTCGACGGCGACATGGTGAAAATGATCGCTGCGTACAACGCGGGCCCCGACGCCGTGCGCAAGTACAACGGCCAGGTGCCTCCGTACGCCGAGACGCAGGCGTACGTTCGCAAGGTGTTGTCGCTCTATTTCCAATACAAGGCGCAGGTCGAACGCAGCAGCGCTGAAGCGCAGCGCTGAGCGCCACGAGGGGACGAAGCCAATGGCAGCCACGGCGCGGGAGCGGAGCCCGGCCTCCGAAGAGGCGTTTCACGCAGCCCTCACCAAGGGCGGAGAGCTGCTCGCGGCCAACCGCGTCGACGAAGCGCGCGCGCAGCTCGAGCACGCCAACACCCTCGTCCCCAAAAACGAGAAGACGCTCAACCTGCTGGGGCTGACCTACTTCAAGCTGGGGCAGTTCGCGCAGGCGGCACAGGTGTACGAAGTTCTGGCGAGCGACAACCCGGTCGACCCGACGCTGCGGGTGAACCTGGGCTTGGCCTACCTGAAGACGAACGACCTCACCCGCGCCGTGAAGGAATTCGAGACCGCGACCGACCTCGAGCCAGAGCATAAGAAGGCGCACAACTACCTGGGTTTGGCGCTGGCGCAGGTGGGTGACTACGAGCGCGCGCGCCACCACTTCGTGCAGGCGGGCTCCGAGGCGATGGCCGAGAAGATGGGCAAGGCGATCGTGTCTGCCCAACCGCCGTTGTCAGTTCCGCTTCCCTCGGGGCCCACCGAATCGAGTGCGGTGGCCCTCCCGGGCAACGCACCGGCTCCGCCGCCCCAGCCGGCCCCTGCCCCGCCCGCCCTGCCTGAAGACGACTCCATCGAGGTGATGAGTGACGACGACGCGACGACACCCGACACCGTCGAGGAGTCGGAGTTGATCGAAGATTCCGTGGTCGCCGCGGAGCCGGCTCCGGCAGCCCCGCCTGACGTCATCGCCGCGGCGGAGGAGCCAGGCGATGTCGCGTCGCACGCCTTGGCGACCGATGAAGCGCTGCGCGCGGTCGCGACGGAGTCTCCCGTGCCCGCCCCGCCGTGGATTCACGCGTCTCCGAGCGAAGAGCAGGCGCCACCGGCTGGGGGCTACTCGTCGCACGACTCCGTGAGCGATGCCGCGGCGGCCCATGCCGCCGAGATGGGCGCCCCCACCACATCGACAGATGAAGGTGGCGGGCTCGTCGCCGTCGAGGCACCGGCCGACTACGCAGCGACAGCTCCGACATGGCAACAGCAGCCTGAGGGAGATGCAGGCGCGCACGCCGAGTCGTCGTGGC
>JAEUJT010000175.1 GCA_016793525.1 Archangium sp.
CCTCACGAAGGCGATCAATTCCGGCTGGGTCAACGTCGGCTCGAAGTGGTGGTGCCATGAGCCGAAGCCGAGCTCCTTGGCGGTCTTCTCCTTCGACGTGACGTACACGCGCGACGCGGGATCATCGCCGACCCGAACCACCGCGATTCCGGGAGGCCGCCCGTGCGCGCGCGTGAACTCCGCGGCGTCGCGCTGCACTTCAGCCTTCACCACCGCCGCCAAAGCCTTGCCGTCGATCAGCTGCGTCATGCGGCGTGTGGTACATGGACCGCTTGCGACCGGCAATGCTGTACGGGAAGGCAGCGGGCATGGTGGTCGGCTTCGTCCTGGGGATGATGCTGACCGGCTCCATCGGTTTGAGCATTCTGCTGGCGATCGTTGGCATCGTGCTCGGCCACTTCGCAGTCGATGTGACGCCGTCGGTGCCGGGTGCCGCGCCGCCGCCTCCACGACCGGCTGCGCCTCCTTCGTCTTCCTCGAGCCAGAGCTTGATGGACCTCCAGCGGGTGGCGACCGAGGCGACCGATCGCCAACGCTTAGTCGATGCGGTGTGCCCCCTCTTCGTCGAGCTGGCGCGGGTCGACGAGGCCGCGTCGCAACCCGAGGTGCGCGTCATTCGGGAGTACTTCCAACACGAGCGAAAGTTCCCCGAGGCGGCGCTCGAGCACGTTCGGTTGGCGCTGAAGCGGCTGCTGGGAGGCCCGGTGCTCGAGCTCGATACGGCGCTGGCCGAGACCCGCGCGGAACTGAGACCCGTGGAGCGTGAGCCGCTGGTGCGCTGGCTCTACGACATGGCGCTGGTCGACGGCGCGATGACCAACACCGAGCGGCAGCTGTTGAAGAAGATCGTCGACGGGCTGAACCTGTCTGACGAATCGCTGCAGCAGATCACCGCGCGGCTCTTCGGAGGTGGAGAAGCGCACTACGCGGCGCTTGGGCTGCCACACACCGCGAGCGACGACGAGATTCGAAGCGCGTTTCGACGCTTGGCGGCGGAGAACCACCCCGACCGCTTCGCCCCCGCTCCGCCCGACCAGGTGACCGCCGCGGCCACCCGGTTTCGCGCGGTGAAAGACGCGTACGACGCCCTGAGACAGCTCCGAGGGCTGTAAGTCAGCGAGCGGGAATCGGCGTCAGCACCAAGCGGTCGAGCCGCGCGTCGATCTCCAGCCCGGGCTGGCGCGAGATGCGATCTTTCACCACGTCGGCCGTCAACCCGGTGCGCTGGGTGATGCGCATCAACGTCGCGTTCCACGGCACCCACTTCGACTCGCCGGTGCCGGGCTTGCCGTAGAGCGCCAACTCGGTGAGCGCGTGCTCGACCGACTTCACGTTCGACTGCTCCTGGAGCAGCGCGGTGGTCTGGCTGTCGAGGTCGACGAAGATGGTGGCGACGGCGCGAATCGCGAGGGCGATCAGCGACGTGCGTTCCATCTCTTCTTGCAGGTAGCTGCGATCGACGACCGCGACGGTGGTCTCCATCATCGCCACCACGCTGGCCAAGCGCGGGCTGCCGGTGAGCACCGCCGCTTCGCCGAACATCTCTCCGGGGCCGAGGAGCCGCAGCAGCTGCGTCTTCCCCGCGACCTTCTTGCTGGCCTGGCAGTGCCCGTCGAGGATCACGTACGCGCAGTCGCCGACGTCACCCTCGCGGATGATGTGCTCGCCCGCCTGGAACTTCTTCTCCGGGAGGCGCGCGGTGCCCTTGATGAAGTCTTCGACGTCGCCCTTGAACTCCGCCACCGTCTGGTAGCGCTGATCGGCCTCGGGCGAGAGCGCGCGCATGGCGATGGTTACCAGGCGGCGCGGCAACATGGTGCCGGGCGGAGCGGCTTGCTCCGGCGGCGTCAGCTTGGCCTGCTCCGCCAGCGTGCGCGTGTCGTCAGCCGACTGGCCCAGGTACGGCGGCCGGCCGGTGAGAATGCGAAAGAGAATGCCGCCGAGCGCGAAGATGTCGGTGCGCTGATCGATCTGCGCGTTCAGCCCGCGGGCCTGTTCTGGCGCCATGTACGCGGGAGTGCCGTGTACGCTCGTGTCGGCCTCGTCGAGATCTTTGAGCCGCTTCGCCAGGCCCCAGTCCACCAGGTAGATCTGCCCGTGTTCGCCCACCATGATGTTCTGGGGCTTCAAGTCGCAGTGCACGATGCCGCGTGAATGCGCGAAGGCCACGGCGTCGCACACGCGCACCAGCACCTCGAGCGCGGGGAAGAGCACATTGCGCCCCTCGGCCACGGCGCGCTTGAGCATGTCTTGCAGGCTCATGCCCTCGAGCACCTTCATGGTGAAACACGTCGACTTCTTCTTCTCGGCGGCCAGCGCGTAGACCGGCGGGATGTTCGGGTGGTCGAGCTGGGCGGTGATCTTCGCCTCGTCGATGAAGCGCTCGACCGCGTCGTCTTCGGTGATCAGCTCCGGCCGCAGCACCTTGAGCGCCGCCTCACGTTGGAGCGTCTCATCACGCACCCGGTACACCCGTGACATGCCGCCCTGCCCAAGCAGCCCCAGGTCGACGATCTTCCAGCCCGGGGGCGTCGGTTGGGTCATCGTCGAGCCGTCGTCTGGGGGTTTCTTGAAGATGAAGCTCATTCCGCCTCCGCCGTGCTGGTGACCCGAGCACCCTCGCGCGTTTCGCCTCCTCGGAGAAGCGCGAAGCGAACCGCGACGACGCGTTGCCTTGTACGTCGACCACCAGGAGCGCTAGGCCGTCGCTCCCGTTCGAGCCCGGAGCACCACCCATGCGATGCCACTGCCTCGTTGTCTCGTTGTTGTTCGTCGTCGGCTGCTCCGGCGCAGCTGCGCAGGTCTCCGTCGACGTCGTCGCCGAGTCGGCCGGCCCCAACTGCCCCGCCGGAGGTCAGCGCATCGACGTGCGCTCCAACGCCGAGGCGGCCGTCAGCACCTACGTGTGCAACGGCGTTCCCAGCCTCGCCGCCGTGGCGGTCACTGACGAAGCGCCTGGCGCCAACTGCCCCGCGGGGGGCAAGCGCCTCACCGTCACTGGCTCTGCTCCAGCGATCGCCTTTGTCTGTAATGGAGCCTCGGGCGCCGCGGCCAACGTGACCGTGACTGACGAGCCTGCGGGGACCACCTGTGCCGCCGGGGGCAAACAGGTGAGCACCTCCGTGGGCAGCGCGACGCCGACGGTGACGTACGTATGCAACGGACAGCCAGGCGCTGGCGCTTCGGTGGCGGTCGTGGCCGAGAGCGCCGGCACCAACTGCCCCGCCGGAGGCCACGCCATCACCACCCAGGTCGGTACCGGCTCGCCGACCACGTTCTACGTCTGTGACGGCGTTGGGGGCTCGGCGGGGCTCGTCGTCGCCGAGGGGCCTGGGAGCAACTGCGCAGCGGGCGGCATTCGAGTCACCGGGTCCAACGGCGTGCCGCAATTTGTCTGCAACGGGCAAAACGGCCTGAACGGAACCAATGGCACCAACGGCACCAACGGCACCAACGGCACCAACGGCACCAACGGCACAAATGGCACCAACGGCCAAGATGGGCAGAGCGTGGTGGCGACCCCGATTTCACCAGGGGCCACGTGCGCATACGGCGGCGTTCAACTGCAGGTGGGCTCGGCCACGCCGCGGGCGGTGTGCAACGGGGCCACCGGGCAGCTGCTGACCGTGGGCGCGGGTGCTCCGCAGACGGTGTCAGAGAACAGCCCGACCGTGACGCTCACCGGCACTGTGGCCTTCGGGGCCACCGTCGCGTGGCAGCAGCTCGCGGGGCCCTCGGTGACGCTCTCGTCGTCGACGTCGCTCACGCCGACCTTCAGCCCGCCCAACGTCGGGCGCGACGAGACGCTGTTGTTCCGCCTGACGGCCACCAGCGGCACGGTCTCGGAGTCGGCCGACACCACCGTGCGCATCACGCCTGTCAATTCTGCGCCCACGGCGGCTGCCCCTGGCGACTTCACCGTCTCCGCGGGAACGGCCGTGGCGCTGTCGGGGCTCGGCTTCGACGCCGACGGGCAGGCGCTCTCGTACTCGTGGACCCAGACGTCGGGCACGACGGTGGCGTTGCAAGGCGCGACGCAGCCCACCCTGCATTTCATCGCCCCGTCATCGTCGTCGTCGCAGGCCCTCGGCTTCTCACTCACCGTGTCTGACGGAACCACGTCGGCGGTCGACTCGGTGACGGTCAGCGTCAACGCGCTGAACGTGGGCCCGGTGATCGCGGGCATTCCCCACCTGACGGCCTCCGCGGGCAACGCCTTCTCGTTTCAGGTCGTCGCGACCGACGCCAACACCACCGACACGCTGACCTACAGCGTTGCTCCGGGCAGCGCGACGCTCCCCCCTTGGGCGTACCTGAACCCGACCACCGGGCTGCTGTCGGGCACCCCCAAAGCGAAGCTCGAGACGGTGGGCAACCTGCGCATTCGGGTCACTGACACCGCCGGCGTGGTGACCGACTCGAACGCCTTCGCCCTCGAGCTGAGCCACGGCGCGCCGACGCGCTTGTCTTTTCAGACCCGCCCGAGCCCCGACGCGTTGCCCGACGTTCGCTGGAGCCCCTTCGTGGTGCGGGTCGAAGACGCCTTCGGCAACCTCGCGACCCGTGACAACAGCACGGCGCTGCGCATCGCCAACGCACTGGGCACCACGCTGACGGGCACCCTCACCGCGCGCGCGCAGGGCGGGCTGGCGGCCTTCTCGAACATCGTGAGCACCGCGGGCACGTCGGCCTTCGACGTCGAGGGCACAGGCTGCAATTCGCAGCGCACCAGCGCGGTGGTGGTCTCGGTGCGCTCCTCGGTCGCGCTCGAAGACGCGGGCACGTACGTCGTGGGCCTCGACCCCTTCGGCCTGGTCGTCGCCGACGTCAACCTCGACGGGCGCCCCGACCTGCTGACCGCCAACACGACCTCCAACAGCCTGTCGATCGTGTACCAGGTCAACCCGCTCGGCACGTTCGTCTCGAGCACGTTGATCAGCGCGGGAGGTGGACAGCGCGGCCTCGCGGTGGGCGATCTGAACGCCGATGGGTTGGCCGATGTGGCCGCCGCGAATCAAGGCGCCAACACGGTGACGGTGGTGCGCCGGGCGCAAGATGGCCTGTCATTTCTGTCGAGCAGCTACGCCACCGGGACCGCTCCGTACGCGGTCGCCATCGGAGATCTGAATGGCGACGGCCTCGCCGATCTGGTCACCGCCAACCGCAGCGCGAGCACCGTCTCGTTGCTGACGCAGGTGCCGACGGCGCTCGGCACGTTCGCCACCAAGGTGGACCTGGCGGCAGGCACCAACCCGCGGCACGTCAAGGTCGCCGACCTGAACAACGACGGGCGGCTCGACATCGTCGTGGCGAACGAAGGCAGCAACACCGTCTCGGTGCTGCTGCAAGACCCGGTGACGGCGGGCACCTTCGCCACCCAGGTGACGTACGCCGTCAACACCGCGCCGCTCTGGGTCGAGGTGGCCGACGTGAATGGTGACGGCCGGCTCGATCTGGCCGTCGCGAACTCGAGCTCGGGCAACGTGTCGGTGCTTCAGCAGAGCCAGATGACGCCGGGCATCTTCCTCGCCAAGTACGATCTCACGGTGGGTGCGGGGCCGCAGACGGTCTCCGCCGGAGATCTCAACGGCGACGGGCGCATCGACCTGGTGACCGCCGACAACGGGGCCAGCACGGTCTCGGTGCTGTTGCAGGGGCGCATCGCGGGGGCGTTCGCAGCACCCATCACCGTTGCCACTCCGAACGCCCTGCGCGGCGCGGCGCTGGCCGACCTCGACGGCGATGGCCGGCTCGACGTGGCGACGGTGCACTCCGGCACGCCCGATCAGGTGAACGTGCTGCTGCAGCGCCCCCGCGTGCCCCTGGCGTTTCGGACCGGACTCGAGTCGGCGTCGACGACCGGTGACGAAGGCCTCGCGGTCGCCGACTTCAACGGAGATGGCTTCGACGACGTGGCGACGGTGCTGCAGGGCTCGAACCAGCTGCAGATCTCGCTGCAGAACGCCGGTCGGCCGGGCACGTTTCAGGCGCCCGCCGTCTACACCACGGCATCGCAGCCAGTCGCGCTCGAGGTGGGTGACATCGACCTCGACGGGCGGGTCGACGTGGTCGTCGCCAACTTCGGAGCCGCCAGCCTCTCGGTCTTCATTCAAGACCCGTTCCTTTCCAACGGGACCTTGTCACCGAAACAGGACTACGCGACCGCCTCTCAGCCGGGGACAGTGAACCTCGGAGACCTCGACGGCGACGGGCGCCTCGATCTGCTGACGACGAGCTTTAGCGGCAGCACCGCGTCGGTGCTCCGACAGAACCCGGCGCAGCCCGGGGCGTTTTTGCCGCGCGTAAACTACGCCACCAACGCAGGGCCCGCGCACACCGCGCTCGGTGATCTCAACCGCGACGGCTTGCTCGACATCGTCGTGGCCTGCAGCGGCGCGGGCAACGTGGCGGTGTTTCTTCAGAACGGCGTCAGCCCGGGCGCGTTCCTCCCGAAGATCGACGTGGCGAGCCCGTCGCTGAACCGGGTGCGGGTGGCGGATCTCACCGGAGACGGGCTGCCCGACCTGGTGACGCTCGGGTTCACCAGCACCACGCTGTCGGTGATTCCCCAGGTGACGGCGGCGCCGGGCACGTTCGGCGCGCGGGTGCCCTACACCATGAGCGCGGCCTCGGGGCTCGGAGACCTGGCCATCGCCGATCTGAACGGTGACGGGCGCCTCGACGTGGCGGTCGCCAACAACATCGAGGCGCAGGTGGGCCTGTTCATTCAGTCCAGCGCAGGGGCCGGCGTGCTGTCGCTCCGCCGAACGATCGCCTCGCCGAATACCTACCGCATCGCGGTGAGCGACCTCGACTACGACGGGCGCCCCGACCTCATCTTGCAGAACGGCACGATCGAGGCGCTTTTGGGGCGTGAGTAGGCGCCGATGATGCTCCGCCCCGCCCTGCCGCCGCTTTTCGTGCTGGCGGTCGCGACCGGCTGTCGGTGCGGGGCGGGCCTGTCGACGCACGAGGCGTCGTTTGTGGTGGAGCCGTCGGCGCTCGAGCTCCCCGCGACCTACGTCGGCGCGGAGCGTGTCGCGGCACTGACAGTGTCGAACACCTCGCGAGCGCCGCTGCAGCTGACGCTGGAGACCGACGAGCCCTTCCGCGTCTCGTCGACCGCCGTGGGGCTGCCAGGCACGGGTGCTGAGCGCATCACGGTGACCTTCGCGCCGGCTTCTCCCGGCACGGCCGAGACGACGGTGCGCGTTCGCTCGGGAGCGCAGGTGGTCGAGGTCGCGGTCCGCGGAAGAGGGCTCGCCCCGTTGACGTGCGACGCCGGAGTCTGCGCGAGCCGAACCTTCGACCCCTCGCTCGGCGCCTGCGTCGAGGCCTCGCGCCTGCCCGATGGCGCCCCGTGCGTCGATGCCTGCGTCGCCGATGGCCAGTGCGTAGAGGGCGTGTGCCTCGGCGCCGCGTCTTCGGCCTGCGACGACGGCAACGGGTGCACGAGCGACGGCTGCACAGCCGATGGGGCCTGCGTTCACGTCGAGCGCCAGTGTGACGTGGAGGATCCGTGCCTCGCCGCCTTCTGCGACCCCGACGCGGGCTGTCGGGCCGAGGCGGTCGACGACGGCGTGCCCTGCGGAGAAAACACCTGCGCCACCGCCAAGGTCTGCATCAACGGCGCGTGCGTCACCCGCGCGACGCCGAACTGGCAGCAAGAATGCGCCTTCACCCGAATCGCGTCAGACGGTACCAGCACGTTCTGCGCCGTTTCACAGAGTGAGCGGGTGCGGTGTTGGGGCTCGAACTGGGTCGAGCGCATGGGCCGCGGCTTCCCGTCTGCGGCGGTGACGCCGACGCTCGTCCCCCTGAGTGGCGCCAACGTCACGTCGCTCGCTGTCGGCCCCACGGCGATCTGCGTCAGCACCCCGAGCGACGTCTCCTGCGTGCCGGCGAACAACCCGCTGGGGGCGCTGCCTCCCGGTGAGCTGCAGCTGTGGCCCATCGCCACCGCGCTCGAGTCGCGCGGCTGCTCCATCACTGGCGCGTCGGGCTGGTGCTTCAACGATGGGGGCCTGTACGCGGTGTCGGCGGGCGTTCCCGGCTCGACGCTGCGCACCTCGCCGCTGTGGTGGTGCGCCTTCACCGACGCGGGGGTGTGGTGCGGCCCTGCCGAGGGCCCGCTGACTGCGTTGGCTCCGTTTCCGGCGCCGGTCGTCGACGTGCGAGTGCACGTCAACCCGAGCGCGGCGCTCGTGCTGCTCGACGATGGCTCGGCGTGGGAGGTGCTGACCGATGGGGGTCGCACACGTCTGGTCGATGCAGGCGCGACGTTCATTCAGGCTGAGAGCATCGTCAGCCGCTCGAGCGAAAACGTGCTCGGCCGAGCCACCGGGAGCGGCCTCACCCACCTGCTTGGAACCAACCTCGGTGTCGTCGCGGCCGCGTCGACGGTCTTCACCACCTGCGTGCTCACCGACGGCGGGGCGACCTGGTGCGCCGGCTACAACTTCTCCGGCGAGCTCGGGCGGCGCGACGCCCAGCCGCTGGGCGTTCAGATGAACCCCGAGCCGTCGCCGCTGTGGCACGCCGAGGGCGCCAACACCTACGTTCGCCGTGACGGGGGCTTCGCGATGCTCGGCCGGCAGACCACCGACGACGCTGGTTCCGTCTGGCTGGGCCCAGCCGTCGAGCCGATTCCCGGTGAGTTGCTCGATGTGGGGGGTGACAGCGCCGGCACGGTGGGCACCCCCAGCGTCATTCTCGACGCCCAGCGGAGGATCTTCGTTCGCACCGACCGCACGGTGCGCGAAGACGCGGGGCTCATGCTCGCGCACCCGCCGAACTTCTTCAGCCCGACAGGAGCGCACTGCTTCGCGCGGCTCAACCCGGCCTCCCCCATCGGCTGCATCGACTTCGATGGCCTGGCGCTGCCTGCGCCGAGCGCTCCAGCGTGGGTCGCCGACCCGCAGGCGCTCAAGCACCTGCTCGGCGCGGGGCCCGAGGCGCTGTGCGCGGTTGGCTTCGACGGCGGCGTGTGGTGCTCGACGCCTCAGACGCTGACGACCACGGTCGGCGCCATTCGGGAGCTCTGCTCGACACATCTGCTGACTGCGGCGGGCGAGGTGTGGTCGTGGAGCTTCGGGAGCGTTCCGGCGCGAGTCTCCGGGCTCGTCACGCCGGTGCGCGCGCTGTCGTGCGGGTTGCACTTCGCGTGCGCTGTGTCGGGGGCCAACGTCGTGCGCTGCTGGGGCGACAACACCAACGGGCAGCTCGGCCGAGATGGCCCCTGGAGCGCTCAGCCCGTCGCCGTGCCGATGCCCGAGGCGGTGCGGGCCATCTCCTCCGGGACCTCCCACACCTGCGCCGAGGGCTCGTCTGGGCGGCTCTTCTGCTGGGGGAGTAACCAGCACGGCGCGCTGGGCGTCAGGGCGCTCCAGTTCAGCCCTCAGCTCCTTCAGGCGGTGCCATGAGCCCCTTCGTTCGCCGGTTGGTGGAGCGCCTCTTCGACCCGAAGCAACCGCTCTCACGCAACCGCCACCCCGCGACCTTCGAGACGCCCGAGGGCGTCGAGGCGCTGAGGGTCTACCGGCGGCTGCGCTCCGTGCGGCGCGACGTGCTCAGCGCCGCGAAAGTGCAGATCGACGAAGGCGCCGACGAGGTGATCATCTCGCTCGAGTGGCCCGCGGTGCGGGGTCGGAGATCGGTGCGCCTGTCGAAGGGTGAGCTCGCGGTGCTCCGAGCGCTGCCCGACGTGCGCGAGATGCTCGTGACGGACCGAGCGCGCTCCGCCCAATAAGCCTCCGAACTCGTTTCATCTTCGGAGCCGTCACATGTCTCGTTTCCGCCCCCTCGTCGCGTTGCTCTCCCTCGCCGGCTGCCTGCACCCGCAGCGTGCATCCGTGCTCCCGTTGGCCACGCCAGACGACGTCACCCCCGTCGTTCGCGCGCTGGCCGCACAGGGCTACCTGCCACAGCTCGTCGACGAACGATCGGGGCTCGTCGCGACGGAGTGGCGCCAGTCGGGCTTCTGCGCGCACCCACGAACGCCGCCGAAGTCGTCGCGGTCGGCGATGGTCTCGTCGCGCTACCTGGCCACCGTCGAGGGGAACCGCGTCACGCTCCGGGCCGACAACCAGTGCTGCCTGGGCGAGACACTCTCCTTTGGCGACCTGATGATGCGTGGAGACTGCGTCGCGCGCGATGGGCTCACCGAAGATGAGCAGCTCCAGCTCGACGCCCTCGGGCACCGGGTCGCCGCGGCGGTGGGGCCGCGGTAGCCACTACGCGCCGTGGCGGGCGACGATCTCGGAGCCGTCGGCCAACGTCTGCCCGTGGAGCGTCGCCAACAGCAGCGATCGCAGCGCCGCGCTGATGTCGGAGCTCACCACCGACACCCCGGCCGGCGCGCCGCGCAGCGCGGGAGGCACCGAGTCGTGCTCGACCGAGCCCGGTGACGCGCTTCGCGAGGCGATCACCAACGGCAGCCGCAGCTCGAAGGCGCAATACCGGGCGAAGGCCAGCACCGGCTCGGTCGTCTCCAGCACCAGCGCGCCGAGGGCCGAGGTCGCGAAGGGCCTCCACAGGGGACGCGCGGCTTCGGCGGTGGGCACGAGCGTCACGTCGATGCGCAGCGCCTCGCCCAGCTCGACGTGGCCCAAGGTGCCGAAGCTGGAGCGCACGCACGCGGCCTCGTTCCCCGTCGCCACCAAACCCGGGAGCGAGCGCAGCAACCACCGCCCTGCCTTTGGCCCCGTGCCGCACACCAGCACCTTGCCCACGAGCGAGGCCCGCGCAGCCCGAGTGCGCATCAAGCGGCCGCGAACGGCGTGCACTTCAGCGGTCGCCAGCAGCGGCCCATCGGCCGGAGCCATGCCGTCGAAGCGCTGCACCACGCCGCGCTGAATGAGCGCTGCGACGGCCGCCAGCACCTCGAGATCGGGCGCCTCCGCGAGATCCATCACATCGGAGAGGCGACGCGGCTGGGCGAGCGCGCGAATGACCTCGGCGGTGACGGGGTGCGGGTCGACCGGAGGCGGGCCACCGGGCGCCAACGTCAACACCCGCTGACGGGGAGGCAACGTGGAGAGCAACCGGTCGCGCTCGTCGGACTGGCGCATGCCCTCGAGCAGCGCTTCTTCCATCGAGCGATCAATGCGCGGCCGGGCGCTGGAGGAGGTCGGCGTGAAGGCAAAGCTGCCCTCCTTCCATGCGATCAGCCGAAACAGCGCCTTCTCTCCTTCCACATCGCCGAAGCGCGCGTTCACCGGCCGGCCGTTGGCGAGGTGAATCTCTCCGCGCTCTTGCCCGTGCATCAGCTGCAAACGCCCGGTGCGGCGGTTCATCGCGAGGATCTGCAGGAGATCGGCGAGCGCGAGCTGCGCCAAGCCGCCTTCGATCTCCCGCGCGTCGCCGCGCAGCTCCCGCGCCGTCTCCGAGCGGCGGCAAAGGTGATCGATGCGCGAGAGGACCTCGTCGAGGTTGTACGGCTTCTGGAGGAACCCTTCTTTCAGCGTACGCAGGTGTTCGACGTCGCGCGACGCGGTGGTGATGACGAGAGGAATGTCGTCGGTGCGCGGGTTGGTGCCGAGGATCTGCGCGATGCTGCGCGCGTCGATCAACGTGCAGCGGTCGTCGAAGAGAATGACGTCGGGGTGGCGGAGGACGGCCACCTCGAGCGCCTTCGAGCCGTCGGGCGCGTACTGCACCTGGTAGCCCCGCTGCCGCAGCGCCTTGGTCAACGGACGCACCGGGCTCAGGTCCGGGTCGGCGATCAGCACTTTGCGCGCGGGGGCCATGGTCGGAGGGTCTCAGTACGGCTGCAGGTCGTATTCAGTTTGGAGCTTCGACACCAAGCCCTCGACCAGCGTCGGATCCGACGTGTGAAAGCCCCAGGTCGCTCCGCGGCCGCGACGTTGGATCAGCCCGTACGCCGCGCCGTCACCGAGCCAGAGAATGAACTCGTGCCGAGACAGGCGCTCGTCGCCCTCGAGAAAGACCGGCGTCAACGCGGGGTGCGAGGTGATGTCTGAGCGCCGCCCCAGCGCGTACACCCGCGGCGCGAAATCGGGCGGTGCGTCATCGAGCACGCGCACAATGGGCAGCGTTGCGTTGATCTCCGGGCCGCCCACGTAGACCAGCCCACGCGACGACGGCTCACGGAGCAGCTCGCGCGCCACCTCAACTTGCAGCTCGTCGAACAGCACGTCGGCCACTCGGCCACGGCGCGACGGCTCTCCCGGTGCTTCGGGCAACCGCGGAGACCGGGCGCTCCCCAGCAGCAGCTCGAGCTCGTCCCAGAACGAGAGCGAATCGAGCTTGAGGTGGTGGTGCAGCGAGCCCCGGCGCTCATCCATTCGTCGTCGGCAGCGCAGCAGCAGCTCGTCGAAGTCGTCGCCGTCGCGAGGGAACGTCGCCGCGCCGCCGGTGAGCCCCAGCGCCACCTTCGCTTCGATGCCCCGCGCGTCGGGCTCGTCGGCCACGCTCGTCAACGCGCGCCGGAGGAACATCAGGCCGCCGAAGAAGTCGGTCTCCGGGAGCAGCACGTGAAATTCCTGGTCGGTCGCGCGCGCCACCACGTCGGCATCGCGAATGATCTGCGACAACACCCGCAGCACGATTTGCTGGGCCTGCCTCGCCGCTGAAGGGCCCAGGCGGAGCCTCAGCTGCGACACGTTGTCGATGGAGAAGGTCAGCAGCGAAAAGGAGCGCCCGTAGCGGCGGGCCTTGTAGATCTCCTTCGTCGCGTAGTCGGTGAAGTACGACAGCGTGTACGCGCCGGTCTCGCGATCTCTCAGGCCCTGCCGCTGCAGCTGCGAGAACCGCCCCGCGGTCTTCAACGCCGTCGCCGCGAACTGGCCGAACACCTGGGTCGGGTGGAGCAGCTCGTCGCCGAACTGCCCCGCCAGCGAGTCACCCAGCTGCACCAGGCCCTGAATCTCACCGGCGGGGGTGATCAGCGGCACCAACATCGCCCCGCCCGAACTCCACGACGCCGCTTGCACCAGCCACGCGTCGACCGAGTCGGGAAGCTTCGCGCGGTCGACCAACCCTCTCCACGCGCGAAGCCGAAGGCCCGTGCGCTCCCCTGCCACCCACAGCGCGGCGCTCTGCGCACTACACACCTCAGCCAGCTCGTGCAGCACCCGCTCCTGGAGGTGCTCGATGTCGGTGACGCCCACCACCGCCAGGCAGCGCTGCTCCAACGCCGGGCCAGTGCTCACGCGACGGTGCCTTCGAACACCCGCGTCGCTGGGCCGCGCAGCCACACCATCGACAGATCGCGCGCTACCTTGATGTCGAGCATCCCGCCCGGCAGCCGCACCGGCACCCACGCGTCGAACGGGGTACGCCCCGCCAACGCCGAGGCCGCGACGGAGGCACAGGCGCCGGTACCGCACGCCAACGTGAGCCCCACGCCGCGCTCCCACACCGTCACGTCGAGGCCGCCGTCGTCGCGGCGCGTCACGAATTCAACGTTGGTGCGCTGCGGGTACAGCGGGTGCAGCTCGAGCTTCGGGCCCAACGTCGCCGCTTCAGATGCCGGCGTATCGAGCAACACCAGGTGCGGGTTGCCCAAGCTCACCGCGGTACCGACCAGGCCGTCGATCATCTGCCGAACGAAGGGCCCACCGTTTGGGAGCAGCGGCGACTCGAGCCGCGCCGGCCCCATGGCCACCGTGACGAGCTCGACGCCCTTGGGCCCCCACGCGATCTCCGACTCGAGCAAGCCCGCGCCGGTCTGCACGCCGAGCGACGCCGGCCGCCCCCCCGCAGACTCCGCCAGGTACTTCACGACGCAGCGCAGGCCGTTGCCGCACATCTCCGCGATGCTGGCGTCGGCGTTGTGCACCACCATGCGCGCCGCGCCGTCGCTCGACGGGAGCACCGACAGCACCCCATCAGCGCCGATGCCGAAATGCCGATCGCACAGGCGCTTCACCTCGGCATCGTCGAGATCGACGCCGGTGCTCCGGCAGTCGACCACGACGAAGTCATTGCCCAGGCCGTGGTACTTGGTGAACGGCCTCACACGTCAGAACGAAATGCCGCCGTCGACGTCGATGGTGCGGCCGTTGAAGTAGTCGCACTCGAAGATGAACTTCACGGCCTGGTAGATGTCTTCGGGCTGGCCGATGCGACCGACGGGGATCTGCGCCACGAAGGCCTCGAGCGCCTTGGGGTTCATGCCCTTGGTCATCGGGGTCTCGATCATGCCGGGAGCGATGGCGCCGACGCGAATGCCGAAGGGCGCGAACTCGCGGCTCCAGGTGACGGTGTTGGCCGCGAGCGCCGCCTTCGCCGAGACGTAGTTCGACTGGCCGCGGTTGCCGTGCCGCGCGATGGACGACATGTTGACGATCACGCCCGGGCGCTGCTCGGCCTCGACCATCTTCGAGACGACCTCACGCACCATCATGGTGGCGCCGACGAGGTTGATGTTCACCACCGCGTTGAACTGATCGAGCGACATCTTCACCACCTTGCCGGTGGTCTTGTCTTTCTTCACCAGCAGGCCGTCGCGGAGGATGCCGGCGTTGTTCACCAGGCCGTTGAGGCCGCCCATCTGCTCGAAGGCCCAGGCGACGAAGCTGATGCACTCGTCTTCCTTCGACACGTCGAGCTTGCGGCGGAAGATGCCCTGCGGCAGCTCGGCCAAAGCCTGCTCGTTCACGTCGCCCACGGTCACCTTCGCGCCCGCCTCGAGCAGCTGCTTCGCGAAGTGCGCACCCATGCCCTGCGCGCCGCCGGTGATGATGACCTTCATTTCGTTGAGCTTCATGGCGTTGCCTCTTTTTTCCGTGTGGGGGTCGAGCCTGCGCCGCCCGTTTCCCACGATGTGCGGCGGCTCGCCACGACATTACGTCACTGCGTGGCGTCGCCGTGGAACACCCCGTCCCACCCGGTCGGCGGAGGCCCCCGCAACACCCAGGCACACCGCTCGACGTAGCGCCGCGCCAGCTCGTCATCGGCGGGCATCTTCTCGAACAGCGCCTTGGCGTCGGTGAACCGGCCGTCGTGCCAGGCGCGCATCGCGAGCTCCCAGGCATGGAGGCGGTCGATCGCCGCTGGCCCCAGCTCTTCCACCGTGCCGAGCAGCTCGTACAAACGCACCGGGCCCTGGCCGCGGCCGAGGCGGAGGGTGTCGAGCTCGCGAAACGCGAACGCCGCTCCCGCCAGCTCAGGCACGCTCGGGCCGACCACGATGCGCGCGTGGTACTTCTTCGCG
The DNA here is from genome assembly GCA_016793525.1 of Archangium sp. The sequence goes on from JAEUJT010000175.1 coordinate 15,179, forward strand.
AGCGCCTCGAGGCGAAACGACATCGCCACCGGCTCTCCCATCACGGTGTAGTTCACCCGATGGAGGGTGCCCATCTCGCCCACCACCGTCGGCCCGGTGTCGAGCCCGGCGCGGAGCACGAGGGGTCGCCCACAGTCCTTCTCCCACTCGGCGCGCTTGGCATCGAAGCGGCGCTGCAGCTCGAGCGCGGTGCGGCAGGCGGTGGCGACTTGATCGTCGAGCGTCACCGGCGCGCCCCAGAAGGCCATCAGGCCATCGCCGAGGTACTTGTCGACGTGGCCGCGCGCGTCGAGCACGACCGAGGTCATCTCGTTGAGGTAGCTGCGCAGCACGCGCACGACGGTCTCCGGCGCCAGCTCGTGGGCCGCGGCGGTGAAGCCTTCGATGTCGCTGAAGTAGATGGTGAGCGGGCGACGCTCGGGGTGCATCAGGGCGAGATCGCGCTCCACTCGCCGCACCACGTCGTCGCGCACGGCACCGCCGAGCGCGCGCACCATGAAGTCGCGCAGGCCCTGCTCCAGCGCCCGCGCGTAGCCCAACGCCGCGAGGAAGGTGACGCCGCACGCCAGCAGCGGAGACGCCACCGCCACCCAGCGCAGCTGCTGCACGAAGATCTGCCGCGCCACGAGTGCGTGGAGAATACCCACCACCACCAGCGTCGCCACCCAGGCCAACCAGCCCGGCCGCCGCACCAGGCTCGACCAGGCCACCGCGAGCAGCGCGCCGACGAAGGCGAAGGCGACCGTGAGCCACGCGTCGTGTTGCGGCGGGGCGCGGGTGATGCCTTCGCCGCGCAGGAGGTTCACCATCGCCTGCGCCAGGAGCGCGGGGCGGCCGATCTCGCCCACCGGAGTGAGGAGCGCGGCGGGCCCACTCCGCCCGTCGGCGAAGACCACCAGCTTGCCCTCGAGCTCGTTGTCGTGGTGCCGAATGCCTCGGGCCACGTCGTCGTCGTCGCGGTTCTGCAGCAGCCGAAACGCTGGGAGCGCCCGCTTCACCGTGCCCCGCTCCGCCCGCGCCACCGCCTCGGTATCGAAACGAAGTTGCAAGAAGCCGTCGGGGGTCATCGGCACCGAAAGCGTGGGCCCGAGGTGGAGGCGCCCGTCTTCGTAGCGGAGCTCCTTGGTCTTGAGGTGCTGCAGAACCGCCACCAGCGCCGCCGAGGCGACGGTGGTCAACCGCCCCTCCGCGTCTTGCATCGCGGTGAACAGCGGCATCGCGCGAAGGCGCCCGTCGGGATCGGGCTTGAGGGTCGCGACGCCCAACGCGGCAGACGACGGGAGCGCGGCGGCGACCGGCGCATCGAGCTGCCGCGCGCGGAGGAGCCGCTCGGGGTCGAGCCCTGGCACCTCGACGCGGGCCTGGCGGAGCGCGAGCCAGCTGGCGTCGACCTCGAACGCGTCATCGGCCGGCACCAGCCGCCGCACCACGAGCGCCGCCGCGGGGTCGATGGAGGCGAGCAGCGACTTGGCCTTCGCCTCCGAGGCCACGCCGGCCCACACCTCGAACGCGCCGTCGGCGGGAATGACGTAGGTCGCGGTTCGGCGGCGGAGCACCTCGCGCGCGATCGACGGCGCGTTGGGTTCGTCGAGCGCGGCGCCGATTCTCACCAGCACCGGGGCGAGTGGACGTTCACCCTGCCGCGCGGGGCGCGTGGAGACATCGACGCCGACGGTCACCTTGCCCGTGAGCTTGGCGATCTGCGCGGCGAAGCGCTCATCGTCGGTGGTGTTGGCGTCTCCGCGGCACGGGGCGCAGGAATGTGGCGACGGCTCGGCCAGCGGTTGGTCGATCAACACGCTCGACGCGCCTTCTTTCACCAACTGGCCCACCAGCGCCCCGGAGAGCTCACGGGCCCAGGGCCGCATGGCCCACTCGATGTGCTCCGACTCGTGCACGTTGGCTTCTGTCTCTTCGTCGACCGTCACCAGCACCACGTCGTCGCTGCGCTGCGAGGTGCCGCCCAGCTCGCGCACGCGCCAGTCGAGCGTGACCCACTCGAGGCGCTCGAGCCACAGCCGACCCACCACGTGCCAGGGTGGGTCGACGGTGAGGTCGCGGCGCTCGAGGCGAGAGGCGGCGGTGCCTCCGATGGCGCCGCCCACCAGCAGAGCCCAGACGAAGGCCACGCCGAACTTCTGGAGAAACCGGCGGCCGGCCGACTGAAGAGGATTCGTCGCCACGGCGTGGGAGCGTATGCTGGCCGGACAATGAAGACTGCTTTGAAGATGGGCGTGTTGGCGGTGGTGGCGGCGCTCGGGTGCAACCAGCTGACAGCCAAACACGTGGCGGTGGCGACGTTGCTGGCGACGCCGGCGATTCAATTTCCTCCCGAGGCGATCGCGCAACCCGACGGAGGCTTCTTCAACTTCGACGCCGGCGGGTTCACCATCGAGATGGACTGGGACGGCGGCATCACCATTCCCGCGGAGTCGGTGGCCAGCCTGTTCTTCGGCCTGCGGCCCGACGAGTCACCGGCGTCGATTCCCGACGGCATCGAGGGCGCGAAGGTGACGCTGAGCGAGGCCGGCGGTGGCTCGTGGCAGCTCAAAGAAGGCGGCTTGGGGAGCTACTCCCTGGCGCTCGACGACGGCGGCTTCGCGTACAAAGACACCGCGACCTACAGCTTCACCATGGAGCAGGGCGGCGCGTCGTACGTGGCGAAGATCGAGCGGGTGCCATCGCGCGAGAACATCGGCATCTTTCACCCGGCGGCTGGGTACATGGAGCTCACGGCGGGGCAGGCGGTCACCTTCACCCGCCCGGAGCCTTCGGCGAGCGAAGATCGGCCGGTGGCGTTCATCACGGTGTTCCCCATCAGCCGGTTTGGGCAGAAGCTGACGCCGACGTACACGACGTTCCCCAAGGCGCCGGTCGACTTCCTCAAGTTGGTGCTGTCGCCAGCGGGCTTCCGGGCGAACCAGGTGAGCATCCCCGGTTCGGCGTTTCCCCAGGGGAACTCCAACTACCTGATCGTGCTCCAGACGGCGAAGCTCGGAGGCCCTGCATCGGACAACCTCTTCACCGGCTCGGCCATTCTCGCCGGCACGTCCGAGGTCGGAATCGTGAAGACCAAATAGCCGTCAGGCGCCGATTCCGCCGAAGTCTGTTGACAGGGTACGCGAGAAAGCCATACAAGCCGCGCGCTCGCCGGGGGCGGATAGCTCAGCGGTAGAGCGTCGCCCTTACAAGGCGAGGGTCACAGGTTCGAAACCTGTTCCGCCCAACAAATTGAATACTGGGGAGTTAGTTCAGCTGGTTAGAACGTCGGCCTGTCACGCCGAAGGTCAGGGGTTCAAGTCCCCTACTCCTCGCAACGAAGAAGCCTCCAAGTCCCTAAGACTTGGGGGCTTTTTTGTTTCGTGCCGCACTACCCGCGCTTCGCCTTGCGAAGGTCGTCAACGAGCCATCTGAGATACCAGAGCTCGGTGTGGCCGGGCTTCTGCTCGCGGAGGGCGGCGATGCGCTCCTTGAGATGCAACCGGCCTTCGTGTGAGCCGAGGCGCATCATCGTCACGTACTCGCGTTCCAACACCGCGACTGGATCTGGAGGCGGCATCACCAGGCCCACCAGGAAAAGCACACCGAACGCGGCGGCGATTGCGGCAATCACCCAGACGGGGCTCATTGTGAGTCCTTGCGGACGTCGTCCATCAGCGACGACACGAGCGATTTCACCTCGTCGCCACCTTCTCCCGCGTCAAACGCCGCGTCCCGCTCGTCGAGCGCATTGGCCACATTCGACCGGTGATTGACCTGCAACCGCCTCCGGAGCGCCTTGCCCAACAGCAGCGGCAGCGCCCAGGCCTGCCCCCCGTCGAGCGGCTCGACCGGTATGAGGTTCACGGCGATGAGCCATGCATTTGAAGAGGTGACTGCCCACATCACCTCCCAGGCCGGGCCTGACACTGGGGCGGCGAACTGCTGGTACAGCAGCGCCACACCCAACAACACCAGCTGCGCCCAAACCCCACCCCAGGCAATCGCGGCCCGCCCAATGGCTGAAACCTCGCCACGCCACGAACAGAAGCCGCCAAACCCGTTCAATTGAATACCGATTGGCGTCGCCCCGCAGGCACGAACAACCACTGCGTGACCAACCTCATGAAGCAACACGATGCCCGCGAAACAAACGACGCGAATCGGCTCGAAACGAAACCCGTTGAAAACGAAGGCCCCCACGAGTGCCGACCAATGCAGGCGCACATCGACCTTGGCCACGCGCCCAAGGAGAACGCTGCCATTGGCAATCGACGCCACGCCGCATTGTGTACCGAATCGCGGCTGGTCCTCGAGCCCTGTTTCCTCCCCCGAGGAAATCTGGTTAGCCCATGGCGTGATTCGCGCGCTCATCGCTCTTCTGGTCGTCACCTCCGCCTGCCGTTCGCTCGAGCTGCCTGAGCCTCCGCCGCCGCCGGGGCCGGGCTCGATTCAGGGCAGAGTGGTCTACGCGAAGCCTGGCCAGTCGACGCCGGTGCCCGCCAAGGGCGCGACCATCGAGCTGCTCGGGAGCTCGTTGTCGACGAGCGTCACCGCCGACACCGGGTACTTCTCTCTGTCACCGGTGCCCGTGACCGAGGGCGCGCTGCTGTTCCGACTCGACAGCGACGGCGACGGCAAGGTCGATCACCAGAAGCTGCTCCGGCTCGAAGATCTGAAGGCTGGGCCCGGCATCGACGTGTCGCTGGGCGAGGTGTCGTTGGGCGGCAACGCCATTGTCCGCGGCTCGGTGCTGCGCGCCAACGTGCCCACCGCCACCGGCCATGCCGGCAGCACGGTCTTCGTGCCCGAAGGCCCCTTCATCGCGTACGCCGGCGACAACGGCGCCTTCACCTTCGAGAACCTGCCCGAAGGCACGCTGACGCTGTCGTTCTTTCGCCCCGGCTACATCTCGCAGCGCAGCACGATCACTCTGCGCGCCGGAGAGATCTTCACCCACTCCGCGGTGGCGCTCTCCCCCGACCCGGCGGTTGTGACCCTCACCACCGTCACCGGCACCGTGCTGCTCTTCGGCGCGCCCTCGTCTGAGGGGGTCACCGTGCGGGCCTCGAGCACCAGCGCCACCGCCACCACCGATGAGCAAGGCCGCTACACCTTCACCGGCCTCGACCCCGGCCTCACCGCGTTCAGCTTCGAGAAGGCAGGCTTCGTCAGCGCGACGGTGCGCAATGTGCTGGTCGCCGGCGCAAACATCGACGTCGCTACCGTGCTGCTGGTGCCCGGCACCTCGAGCCGCCCCGACCTCGACGCCGGAGCCCCCTTCGATGCGGGCCTCGCCGTCGACTCCGGGACGCCCGATGCCGGTGGAATGGATGCAGGCGCTCCAGCCGATGCCGGCACCGTGGACGACGCGGGCACCTCAACCGACGCTGGCACCTCAACCGACGCTGGCACCTCGACCGACGCTGGCACCTCAACCGACGCGGGAACCTCGACCGACGCCGGCTCCACCGACGCGGGAACCTCAACCGACGCCGGCTCCACCGACGCGGGCACGTCAACCGACGCCGGAGTCGTCGACGCGGGCAGCGACCCGGTGGCTGCCGTCACCGCTCCGGCCTTCGTGCTGATCAACGCGAGCTTCACGTTGAATGCCTCGACCTCGGTCGGAGAGCGCCCGCTCGTCTACCACTGGACCCAATTGAGCGGCCCGACCGTCACCATTCCCAACAACAACACCGTCGTGGCGGCCACGCCCAACATCACCGCGCCCAACGCCCCGACGGTGCTGCGGTTCGGCCTCACCGTCACCGACGCGAACGGCCGCACCAGCCCTCAGGTGCAAGTCACTGTTCCAGTCGGCACGCGCCCCACCGCGGTCATCTCCGCGGGCACTCCAACCACCGTCTACGCCTCGCAGCAGGTGCTCATCGACGGCTCCACCAGCACCGACACCACGGGCTCGGGAGTGGTGCAATACGACTGGGCGGTGCTCCCGACGAGCGTCACGGCGGTGCCCCAGGGCGCGACCGGCAACAAGGTGCTGCTCACCATGCCCAGCACCGTCGCCACGCCCACCGCCGTCTCTGTGTCGCTGGTCGTCACCAACGGCCTTGGCATTCAGAGCATCAACACCAGCACGGTGAGCTTCACACTGACGACGGCGTCGGCGCCTGTGTGGAGCGTCGACGCTGGCCAGCCCTTCATCGTGAACGCCTTGGCGCTGGCCACATTGACCGGCTCCGCGACGGTACCAGGCGTGCCGGGAGCGACCTTTACCTACCAATGGTCTCCGGCCTTCGAGCCCGACAGCGGCGTGGCCGACTGGCAGCTGACCGACCCGACGGCGCAGACAACGACCTTCGTCGCACCGGCCGTCGTCGGAGCCAGCCGCTTCATCACCTTCACCCTCACCGCCACCAGCACCTCTGGCCTGACACCGCCGCAGAAGCAGGCCACCACCTGGGCCACGGTTGTCGACCGCACCAAGCCCACGGTGCAGAGCACCAGCTTGCGCGGTACGCCAGCCATGGGCAGCAACCTGGGGCTGATCATCGACTTCTCCGAGCCGATCGACCCCGGCTCGGTCAACAGCGTGACCGTCAACATTCCCAGTGGAGCGCCCTATTCCGCCCCGCCCGTCGCTCGGCGCCTCGTGACGGGGAGCCGGCTGGTGCTGATGTTCGACCCGCCCGCGCCGGTGGGCAATTCGTACATCTTGTCCATCGCGAACGTGGACGATCTTTCGCCCGCGGCGAACCGAATCACCACGGTCACGTTCCCCTTCGTTACGGAGACCCGGTGGACGCCGGTGTTCGAGTCGCAGTCGATGTCGAACAGCGAGCCGAGGCCGGGGTTGGTGGTGCAGACGCCCGACGGCGGCCTGAGCGAGCCGCGGGTGACGCTCTTCGGCCGCAAGAACGACACGACGTGGTTCCTGTCACCGGTGAACCCGGCCACCTGCCCCACCGGCCCGTGCACCATCGCCGACGACGCAACGGCCCCGGCGGTACCGCTGCTGCCCACGCCAGTGCGCGGCGTGCGCGGTGTGGTGGCGCAGAACGTCGGCTTCGCCCTGGCTCAGGTGAGGGACCTGTTGGGAGACGCGGGCATCGCCTTTTCAAACGCGGGCGGCACCTGGGCACCCATCGCTCCGCCTCCGGGCACGATGTACAGCGATGAGACGACCCTCTTCAGCACGTACGCCGAGAACAACACGCTCAAGGTGGCGCAGTCGGCGAATGCGGGGCTCAGCTGGTCGCAACCAGACTCCGGAATCATCACGGTCGACCCGACCAACTTCAACACCGATGCGGGTGCCGACGTCGTGCTGATGGGCACCCAGTACCCGACGTACGACGCGTTCGTCATCGGCAAGACCACCTCGGGCGATGCGCGCGCCTACAGCAAAGACCCGCTGGCCACCACGTGGGCCTCGTACGGCGCCCTGAGCCCCAGCGCCGACAAGGTGGTCGAGGCGCGAATCAGCCACCTCGGAGGGTCCGGTTACAGCAACGCAGCCATGGCGTCGCTGCGGAGGGTGAGCGGCGAGCTCCGCCTCGTGCTGTTCGGCTCGGTCAACAACGGCTGCACGCTTTGGTCGGCGGGCTCCGGAATGACCAGCTTCGATTCGAAGTGGCGCGACACCTCGCTCTACGTCGCGGCCGCCGTGAACGGGCAGCTGATCGTCAAGTACTGCCAGACCGGCGTCTTCACACCGCAGACCATCACCGGCCCGGGTGCCGGTGGCTCGTTCAACAACAACGTCACCTGCACCGCGGAGTCACCCGAGCTCTTCTTCTTCGACGAGAAGATCTACGTCGCCTGGGCCGAGAAGTGCGGCGCCAGCCCGTGGAAGATGTACTTCCGCGGCTTCGAATAGACGCTCGGCGGGAGGCTGCTCGGGCTACGCCACCCAAGAGCGCCTCGACCTCACCGGCCGCTCCACCTCGCCGCAAGCGCCGCGCTCAGCGGGTCGCGCGGCGTACAGCTTCGCGGAGGCCTTCGAACGGCAACCGCTCCAACGCGACGGAGCGAGAGACCCACTCGAACGCTTGGTGCTCATCGGAGAGTCGCACCGAGGTGTCGCCATCGACCGGCGCGGCGAACGCTGTCTCCTCGCAGATGCTCGGGCCCGGCGCGGCGAACGAGTGCGTGTACTGCACCGGCGTGACGCGCTCATGAAGCCCCGTCTCTTCACTGAGCTCGCGCTGAGCGGCCTGCGCCGCAGATTCTCCAGCCTCGATGTGCCCGGTGACGAGCTGCCAGAAGCCACCACGGGCTTCGCTCCGTTGGAGCAACAGCACCGCACCGTCTGACCTCCGCACGACGGCGACGGAGACGGTGCGCTTCGGCGGAGGCGGCGCCGGAACAAGCTCTGCCTCGAACACCGCTCCGAAGTGGTGGGCGATTCGCGCCTCGACCTCGGGCACTTGGGGCGCCACGCCCAGCTCGGCCTCGAGCGACGTCACCCCGGCTTCGGTGATTCCACACGGAACGATCAGCTCGAAGTGCTTCAGGTTCGGCGCCACGTTCAGCGCGAAGCCGTGCCGCGTGTACCAGCGCGAGAGGTGCACGCCGATGGCGCAGATCTTCCGCGGGCCTCCGGCTTTCGATTCAGCGACCCACACCCCGGGCCACTGCTCGATGCGCGTGGCTGTGACTCCGAAATCGGCGACGGTACGAATCGCGACCTCTTCGATCTGCCGGACGTAGCGCCGCACGTCTTGGCGATCGGGCCCCAGGTGCAGCAGCGGGTAGCCGACGATCTGCCCAGGCCCGTGATACGTGACGTCACCGCCGCGATCGGTCTCGAAGACCACCACGCCTTCGGCCGCGAGGTGCTCCGGCGACGCGACGATGTTCCCGGGCTTCGCGCCGCGCCCGAGCGTCAACACCGGTGGGTGGTGCAGGAGCAGCAGCGTGTCGTCGACCGTGCCTTCGCGCCGCGCTGCTTGGAGAACGCGCTGGAGCTCGAGGCCGTCTGCGTATTCCACCAACCCCAAGCGGTGCCACGTCACGCGCATGCCGCTTCGTAGCGCCCAGGTACGGTCGGCGCCACCCGCTCAGCGCGCGGTGGAGCGACCCGGCGGGAGCCGCGAAATCAACGACGCCAGCTCATGGGCGCCGCGCCCCGCGCGTTCGGCGAGCGCCACCAGCTGGGCCACGGTCTCCGGTGGAATCTCGAGCCCGCGCGCGTCGATCAGGTACCGCGCCAAGACGGTCAGCTCGTCGGTCGACAGCGGCGCCAACGCGATCACCGCGTCGACAGCGGCCGCCAGCTCGAGGCTCAGCGCGCCACCGGAGGCGTCTCGAATGGCCTCCGTGGTGTAGACCGCTTCGTCGTCGCCCGCTTCCCCGCGCAGCACCACCGCCGGCGTCGGAGCCGTTCCCCTCACCGCCA
>JAEUJT010000193.1 GCA_016793525.1 Archangium sp.
GCAGGTTGGAGCCGCGGTTCACCCCGAGGTCGACGCGCTCCGGGTCGATGGTAGCCAGCACCGGCGCGAGCCCGTCGCCGCCGCGCGCGAGGAAGTCGGGCATCACCACCCGGTAGCGCCCGGCCGAGTCGATGGGCTTGCCGTTGGGCAGCGTCACCGTCTGCAACCGCGAGGGGCTGGGGCAGCGTGAGAGCGTCACCGCGAGCCCCGACACCTGGAACACGCCTTTTCTCGAGCCATACGCGGCGTTCAGCAGCAGCTGCAGCTGGGCACCGGTGAGCTCGAGCGTGGCCACCGAATTGTCGAAGGGGAACACCTCGTACACGTCGCCGTAGGTCAGCTTGCCTTGCCTCAAGTCGGCGCGGATGCCACCGGGGTTAATCAAGGCGACGTCGGCGCGGTACATCGCCCGAATCGAATCGGTCAAGAAGTTACCCAGCGCGCTCTCGTTTTCGTAGTTGCGCCCAAGCGTCTGGGGCACGCGCAGGCCCAGCTCCCGGTGCTGCAGCTCCGACACGCGCCGCTCGGTCGGCTCGAGCTCGGCGAGCATGTCGGGGTCGGGCTCGATGAGTCGCCCCTTGAAGCGGGCCTGCACCGGGTGCACCTCGGGCGCGCGGGCTTGGAGCTTCTTCACCTCGCAGCTGCCGGTGGCCTCGTCGACCGTCTCGCAGATCTCGATCGCCGTCTGGAGCTCGGTTTTGCCTGGCACCACCCGCTTGGTCGTCGGGTCGATGAAGAGCTCGATACGGCCGAAGTACCGACCGTGCGCCCAGCTCTCGATGATGGGGGTGCCTTTCACCATGTGCGCCATTTGCCCGTGGGTGTGGCCGGCGACGATGGCGTCGAGCGTCCCCTCGGGCACGTCGCGCATCAGCTCGAAGATTTCGCCGGAGTCGGTGTCGCAGCTCGACAGGTCGTTGTGGTGCGAGCAGTCGCTGCACTTCCCCCCGGCGTGCACCACCGCGAACACGAGGTCGGCGCCTTTGGCGCGCAGCCGGTTGGCGGCGGTGATCGCCTCGTACCCCAGCGACTTGAACTTGAGCGACGCCACGTTGATGGGCAGCGTGGTGGTCGGCGTCTGCGGAGTGGTGAGCCCGATGATGCCGATTTTCAGGCCCTGGCGCTCGATGAGCACCGTGCCGTCGCCGGGGAGCCACGGCGGTCGCACGCCCGTCGCCGCGTCGTAGATGTTGGTCGACAGCAGCGGGAAATTCGCCTGGGCGATGCGCATCTTCAGCGCGCCGAACGCGTCCATGCCTGTCTGCACCGCCGACACCGGGCCCACCGGGCCGTAGTCGAACTCGTGGTTGCCGATGGCCGCTGCGTCGTACCCGAGCCGGTTGTACGCATCGATGACCACCGAGCCTTCAGTGATGTTCGACATGAGCGTGCCCTGAAAGAGGTCTCCTCCGTCGAGCAGCACCAGGCCGTCGGGGTTCTCCTCGCGGAGCACCTTCAGGTACGCGGCGAACGCCGCAACGCCGCCGAAGCGGATCTCCCCTTGGGGGAACTTTTCAGACTGCGCCATCACCCAGCCATGCACGTCGTTGGTGCCGACGACGGTGATGCGAATGAGCCCGGCGGTGCGCGAGGGCGGGGAGGGCTGGGGCGTGGTGGCGCAGGCCACCATGAACAGCGAAACGATCGTGAGATGACGGTGCATGGCTATCGAGACGACCGGCGGCGGAAGGTGAGCCCCCACGCGCCAAGGAGCGCGCCGGTGAACAGGAACCCCGACGGGCCGCGCGCGCAGCACCCAGCGGGTGGATCTTCTTCGAAGGTACCACCGCCCGTGCGGGTGCCACCGTCGCGACGTGTCGACGTGCCTCCGTCGCGGCGGCAGGGTG
>JAEUJT010000194.1 GCA_016793525.1 Archangium sp.
CGCGCAGCCGCTGCTTCAAGAAGCCGTCGGCGGTGATGTCGGGGTAGCGCTTCGGGTTGTCTGGCGTGATGCACGGGTCGAGCACCTTCAGCATGCAGTCGGGGTACGGGTGCACGAAGAAGGGCATCGAGTAGCGCACCAGGTCGTCGGCGGAGCTGGGCGGGTTCACCACGCGGTGGGTCGTCGAGGGCACCACCTCGTTGGTGATGCGCGAGAGCATGTCGCCGGAGTCGACGACGATTTGCCCCTTGAGCGCGTCGACGGTGAGCCACTGCTTGTCGCGGGTGAGAATCTCCAAGCCCGACGACGTCGACTCGCAGAGCAACGTGATGAGGTTGATGTCTTCGTGTTCCGCCGCGCGCACGCCGCCGGGAATGAACATGTCTTTCAGCGGCGGGTAGTGAATGAGGCGCAGCACCGAGTTGCCGTCGTGCGCCATGTCGCTGAAGGTGGTGCGCGGCAGCGTGAAGAAGTCGGCCAGCGCGTGGAGCATCACCGCCGCCGCCGAGTCGAGCGCCTTGTAGAGCGCCTGCGTGTTGGCCTTGAAGGTGGGCACCTCTGACGGCCAGACGTTGTCTCCGTAAATGGCGTGCTGCGGCGAGCTGGCCGGCACGTCGCGGCCCACGTGCCAGAATTCTTTCAGGTCGCCCACCTTGCGGTTCTTCGCGTGCTCCTTGCCGAAGCTGGTGTACCCGCGCTGCCCGCCGCCGTTGGGAATGTCGTATTTCTGCTTCACCTCGACCGGCTGCGAGAAGAGCCGCTCGGTGTCGGCGTAGGTGCGGCGAATGAGCGCGTCATCGACGCCGTGGTTGACGATGGAGACGAAGCCGAACTCCTTCAGCCCGTTGCCCCACTCGGCCACGAAGCGCGCGCGCTCGGCCTCGGTGCCGCGGGTGTAGTGCGAGAGGTCGAGCTGGGGGATTCGACGTGAAGGCATGGCCACGAGTCTATCGAGGGCCGTGGGCGACGCCAGAACGCCTCCGCCCACGTTCGCCGCCGCCGATATGCGCTACGATTTTCCCGTATGTCGCACTTCAAGAAGGCCGCGCTGATGAAAACCCTTCGCGGCTTCAAGGCGGCAGCGTCTCGTTCCTCCTCGCTGCGGCCGGCCCACGAGGCCTGGAACGATGCGATGCAGCTGGGAGCACTCACATGGTCAGTCGCACACCAAGAGCGAAACCAGCGCCTTCACGACGAAGACGCAGCTCGCGCGCGGAGGGTGTGGGTGCGGCTGGCACAGCTGACCTCCCCCAGCTCGAGCAAGCCGCGAAAGCGGTGAAGCAGTTTCTCGATGCGAAGAAGAAGCCGTCGATGATCATCGGAGGGCTTGCGGTGCCCGCACACGGCTACGCGAGGGCCACCAAAGACGTTGACGCCGCCGTCGTGACCGACGTGAACGCCATTCCGGCGCTCCTCAGGCTCGCCCGCAGCTGCCAGCTCGAGCCGCGAATCGCCCGTGCCGCGGCGTTCGCGCGTGAGAACCTCGTCTTGCTTCTGCGTCACGGACCCACGCGAGCGGAGGTCGACAATCTCACTCGCACAGCATCCGTTCGAGCTCGAGGCCGCCGCCAGCGCGGTGGTTCTCGACCTGGGCGACTTTCGCATCCGCGTGCCGTCGCTGACTGGTTTGCTCACCTACAAGCTCGTCGCCGGGCGGCCGAAGGACCTGGCCGATGTCGACGCGCTCCTTCGGGGACGTGGTGCCTTCGACAAGGCGGCCGTTCGCGAACAGCTCGCGGAGTTCGATGCGCTGCTCGACACCGACCGCGTCGGTGATTTCGACCGGTTGCTGCGCGATGTACGACGGTAAACGACTTACGCGGCGGCGCGGGTCAAATCGTCACCGATGATGCGGCCGTCGGCGAGGCGCACCAGGCGGTCGCCGACTTCGGCGGCCTTCGCATCGTGCGTCACCATCACCACGGTCAGCTGACGCTCGCGCGTCGCCTCGCGAATGAGCCGGAGCACCTCGGCGCCGGTCTTCGAATCGAGATTGCCCGTCGGCTCGTCGGCCAGCAGCAGCGCCGGCTCTCCGAGAATCGCGCGCGCCACGGCGACGCGCTGCATCTCGCCGCCTGACAGCTCATCGGGGCGGTGGTGGTGGCGGCCCTTGAGGCCCACCTGCTCGAGCAGCGCCTTGGCCTTCGGCTCCATCTCGTCGCGCGACTTGCCGGCGAGCAACGCGGGCAACACCACGTTCTCCATCGCCGACAGCGTCGGAAGCAAATTGAAGAACTGAAAAATGAAGCCGAGCCGGTCGCGCCGAAAGGTGGACAGCTCGTCGTCGGGGAACTTCGAAATCTCCCGCCCGTCGATGGTGATGCTGCCGCTCGTCGGCACGTCGAGCGCGCCGAGCAAATTGAGCATGGTGCTCTTGCCGCTGCCCGAGCTGCCCATCACCGACAGGAACTGGCCCTTCGGCACCGACAGCGACACCGAGTCGAGCGCGCGCACCTCGGTCGCCCCGCGTTTGTACACCTTCACCGCGTCTCGAATTTCAATCACAGGCCCACCACCTCGTTCGCCTCGGCCCAGCCCTCGAGGGCATTGGGCAGGCGGATTCGTATGAAACCGCCCGACTCTCCCATGATGCGGACCTTCAGGCCCGAGTGAATTTCAAATGACACCCGGGCCGTCGGCTGCGGGAACTCGCGCACCTTGACCGTGTCGGCCATCACCACGCCCTCGGCCACCGTGTGCGCCACCCAGGCGTGCGCCGCCACCACCCCGCCCAGGGCCACCGCTCCCGCCAGCAGCACGGCCGCGCCGAGGCCCAGCCACAGCCGCCGGGAGGCAAACCACGTCAGCCACAGCGCCGCGAAGCCCAGGTACCAGACGGCGAGAAACGCGCCCGAGACGAGCCGCACGTCGACCGCCTCGGCCACCCGCTGTACGAAAGGCGCAGCCACGTCGCCGCCGATGACGTGGTCGCCTT
>JAEUJT010000359.1 GCA_016793525.1 Archangium sp.
GCGGCCCGGTGGGCACACGCGCTGGCGAGAGAAAGCACCACGGCGCACGCGGCACGGCAGAGGGTTCTCATAGGGTCCACACTCGACACGCAAAGGAACCGGCAAGTTCCCGAAGTCGGAGACGTTAACGCCCCGGCCGCCTGGCGTCCTGGCCCGAGCTGCCGGCCTCGCCGAACAGATGTCGCGACGTATCCCACATGCCGGCCAGGTCGTGCACGTCTCGCTCGAACAGCGGCACCTCGATGACTGGCGTCGGAGCGCACGCAGTGCGCAACATGGCCACGGCCTTGGCGTCGCGGGTGGCCAGCCGCTCGTTTTCGCCCAGCGTCGCCTCGACCGGCGCGCGGAGAGCGTCGGGGAGCCTCGCCGCGGCGGCCCACAGCTCGGGTGCCACCGGTGGCTGCACCCGGTTGCACACCACCGCCGCCACGTGCAGCTTGTTCTGTCGGAGCGTGGTGTGAAAGGCGATGGCCTCGCTGAGCCGCTCCGGCATGGGCGCGGTCACGACCACGAAGGCCGTGGTCGGCGCCTGAAGCAACGCCCGCGTCTGGTGCGCGCGCTCACGAAAGCCTTCGTTCATGCCCGACATCGCCAACATGAAGTCGGTGAGCTGCTGCAGCGTCTCCGCGCCGGTGAAGCGGGAGAGCGTCTTCGCCAGATACCCGCCGCCCCAGCTCAGAAAGCTCAGGCCCACGCGCCCCGCCTGGAGCGCCGGCGCCAGCAGCCATTTCGCCGCGTCGTTGTCGAGAAAGTCGAGGAGCCGGTTGGGCGCGTCGAGAAAGTCGAGCGCGTGCGCGGCCGGCGGGGTGTCGAGCACGATGCGCTGGGTGCGGCGGCGGGTCGACAGCTCCCACAGCTTCTCCATGGCGATGTACTCCTGCGAGCCCGCGAGCCGGCCCGAGAGCGCCTGGTAGAAGCGGTTGCGCAGAATCGCGTCGCGCTTGTCGGGCGGCGCGTGGCGTTCGACCAGCGCGTCCCACGTGTGCTTCATGTCGAGCATCATCGCGTAGAGCGGTGCGCCGGGCGCCAGCCCCGCCCGGGCGAAGATCTCGTCGCCGACGCGGGTCTCGGCGTTGGCGAACGTTTGCAGCCCCAGTGCGTTGGCCAGTCGCTTCGCCGGGTCGATGGTGCAGACGAGCGTCGACTCGCCGCGCATCGCGCTCCGGAGGCCCAGCGTCGCGGCGATGGTCGTTTTCCCCACGCCGCCCGCCCCGACCACGAGCAATACGTCATGGCCGTCGAGGAGCGTGCTCACGGGGCCGCCTCCAGCGCTTTCACCACCGCGTCGATGGCGCCGCGCCCGAAGTCTTCGCCCGAGAGCCGAGGCACCTCCACGACCGGCAAGCCAAGCACCGCCAGCTGGGCCGCCGACGTTCGAGTGCGCTCGGCGCGCGCCGCGTGCGCCCGAGCCACCTCCGCCAGCGCCGGGGGCAGCGCCGCCAGCGACGCCTCGTCGAACCGTGGAGCCACCGCCGCGTTGAGCACCACGACCGACGGCGTCACGTGCACCCGCTCGCGCAGCGCCTCGGCGAGCTCCAAGGTCTCCGTCACTGGCAGTGCCTCGGGGAGCGAGACGAGCACCGCCGCGGTCGTCACCGGGTCGACCAGAAGGTCGCGCATCCACCGCACGTCGTTGGCCAGCGCTCCAGGTGGCACCGTGTCGAGAATCACCTGCGGCACGGAGAGGAAGGTGATGGCGTGGCCCGTCGCCGGAGCGTCGACCACCACGCGCTCGAAGCGCCAGCTGCCATCGCGCCGCTTCTCGTTGACGTGAAAGAGCAGCTTGCCGAGCAGCACCAGCTCCTGCAGCGACGGCACGAAGCGAAGAAAGGCGTGCACCAGCCGGTTCTGAAACACCGCGTCGTAGATGCTCTCGAACTTCAGCTTCATCAGCGCGTATTCGCGCAGCGCTTCTTGGGGCCGCAGGTTCACCACCCAGAGGTTCTCCTCGACCAAGGTCACCGTTGGACCGACCTGCGGTTTGCCGAGGAGGTGTGTGGTGCGCTCGGTGGCGTTGACCTCACACAACAAGGTTCGGAGGCCCTGACCCGCGCTGGCAGCGGCGAGCGCGGTGGCGATGGTCGATTTGCCGACGCCGCCTTTCCCCGTCACGACGAGCAGCCGGTGGTCGAGTGACGGGTGCATCACGAGGCGTGCTGCACATTGACATGGCACGTCGCCGAGATCACCATCCGCCGCCATGCTCAAGGACAACCCCGTGATGAAGAAGCTCGTCGCCACCGGCGAGGAGCGCATCGGCAAGCTCGTGCAGCAGCTGATGTCGAATGAGAAGTTCGTCAGCGGCGTTCAGACCATCGTCGGCCGCGCGCTGTCCGCCAAGGGCACGCTCGACAAGTCGCTCCGCACCGCGCTGTCGGCCATGAACCTGCCGTCGACCGCTGACGTTGAAACGCTGCGCGAGAAGATCGACGAACTCGACAAGGTGCTGAGCGACCTCGACGGGAAGATCGACGAGCTGGTGCAGGCCAAGAAGAAGTGACCCGCGTCTTCGCCTTCATCAACGAGAAGGGCGGCACCGGGAAGACGACGCTGGCCGTCAACGTGGCGGCCTTCTGGGCGCTCCGCCGCAAGAAGCGGGTGCTGCTGGTCGACCTCGACACCCAGGGCCACGCCGGCAAATCCCTGGGCGTCGACGTGCGCGCGTCGGCGCCCAACGTGTTTCACCTGCTCACCGACGACCAGCTCACCCTCGCCGACGTGACCAAGGGCACACCGGTGCCGCAGCTGTGGCTCGTGCCGGGGTGGAAAGAGCTCGCCGAGTTCCCGATGCGGGTCGCCGCCGCACCCGACCGGGAGCTCCTCCTGAGAGATCGCGTGGTGGAGCCCGCGCGCAGCCGCTACGACGTGGTGGTGCTCGACGCGCCTCCGTCGCTCGGTTTGGTGAGCACCAACATTCTGGCCGCCGCCACCGACGTGGTGGTGCCCGTGGCGACGACCTATTTGGCGCTCGACGGCTGCGCGGAGATCGCCGAGACCGTGCGCGACGTGGCCACCCGCCTCAACCCCGAGCTGCGCATCACCCGCGTAGTGCCGACGCTGTACCGGAAGACCGCGCTCGCGGACGAGGTGGTGGCCGCGCTGGAGACGAACTTCCCCAAGCGGGTGTCGCCGGCGCTGGGCTTCAACGTGGCCATCGACGAGGCCCAGAGCCACGGCCAGACGATTTGGGAGTACGCGCCCTGGAGCCGCGGCGCCACCATGCTGCAGCAGCTCGCCGAGGCGCTCGAGCGGGCCTGACGCGGCCCCTCGGGGAGACTTCAGCGCCGCCGCTCTTCGATGGCGTCGACCTTCTTCTCGAGCTGCTCGATGCGCTGTACCAGGGTGTTCAAGTCGCGGGTGAGCGCCGGGAGGCCGCCCAGCACGTTTTCGAGCACCGTCTTCACCCGCTCATCGATGCGCGCCTGCCAGGCCTCGACCGCCTTCTGCGACTGCTGGAGCAGCGCGGCGGGGGTGAGCGGCTCTTCGGGCGCGTTCTCTCGGCCGAGGATCTTGTCGAGCCGCTGCGCGGTCTCGTGTTTGAGCGACTCCACGCGCGGGGTCACCTGAGTGGAGATGAAGTCGCCCAGCGACTCGCTCGGGTGGCGAATGATCTCGCGCAGCACGGAGAGCGACAGCTGATTTTTCTTCTTCTCTTCTTCGAAGACGATCTGCGCCAGCGTCACCGAGGTCAGATCTTCCTTGGTGCGGTTGTCGACGATCTTGACCTCGACGCCTTGCTTCACCATGTCGGCGATCTCGTCGAGCGTCACGTAGCGGCTCTCGACCGTGTCGTAGAGCTTGCGGTTCGTGTAGCGCTTGATGACTTTCGGCTCGCGCGTGGTGGCTTCGGCTTGGCTCATGTCGGCCTCACAAGTGGAGCGGCGATACCACGAATTGAGGCGTTTTCCAGGGGCCACGGTATGCTCCAGGCCAGCTTCTGCTGAGAGCGCCACCGGCCATGATCGTCAAATGCGAACAGTGCCAGACGCGCTTCAAGATCCCCGACGAGAAGGTCACCGAGAAGGGCGTCAAAGTTCGCTGCACGAAGTGCGGCCACACCTTTCGAGTGGCCAAAGAAAGCTCGGCTGACGCCGCCACCGGGCAGATCCCCGCGCTCCAGACCTCGACCCAGGTGGCCTACGTGCCGCCCGGCAGCTCCGACACGGTGTTGACCGTGCGCCCGCCGCCGGCTGATCCCTTTTCGGCGTTCGGCACCGGCCAGGCCCCCATCGCTCCAGAGGCGACCCGCCCTGGCGTCTTCGCCCTGGGCGTCGAGGCCACGCGGCTGCCCAATTTCTCACCGCCGTCGGCGCCCCGCTCGGTGCCGGCCACCTCTGCGCCGTTCGACTTCTCCACGCTGATTCCCACCGCGCCGCCGCCGGCCGTTCGCCCCGCTCCGACCCGCAGCATTCCGGCGGTGCCACCAGCGGTCGTCCCGCCGGTCTCGGGGGGCCCTCGGCAGCCAACTGTCCAGCCCGCGCCTTTCGATTTCTCCGCTCTCGGGCCACCCTCCACCGCGCCGGCGGCCGGGAGCGCGCCGTTCGACTTCTCCGCGCTGGGTCCTTCGGCGCCGCCGCCACCTCGCGTCGCGGCCGCTCCGGCGGCTTTCGACTTCGGCGCGGTGAGCCCGCCGCCCCCTTCAGCGCCTCCCGCCCCGCCCCCCCCGCCTTCGCCTCCGCCCGCGGCCTCGCTCCTGGGCGATATTCCACCCGCGGGAACCGACGAATTTTTCACCACCTCGCTGCCGACCGATGTCGGCCGCTCGATGCTCGAAGACGTGCCCGAGCCGTCGGAGACGGCGACCGACTCGTTCGAGGCCGCTCCAGGGGCGGTGCCGCCCGACCAGCTCGACGAGGCCTCGGCCGTCTCCGTCACGGTGGCGCGGCTGACCAAGCCCAAGGCCGAGCCGGCGTCGTCCCCCTCTGGGGTGGTGCCGGTGCATCGCCCTCGGCCGCGCACCGTCTTCGGGGTGATCATCAACCTGATCATCGCCGTGCTGCTGGTGCTGGCGCTGGTGGTGGTGGGCTCGGCCCTGTTGAACGACGGCAAGGTGAACGCCTCGCTCCTCAGCGCGAAGCGGCTGCAGGCGCTGTTCTCGTCGCCGGCTGACTTCGTGCCCGCCGACATCTCCAACGGGCTGTACGACACGCGCAACGGCAAGCCGGTGTTCTACGTGCGCGGCGAGGTGCTCAACCGGAGCGGCCAGGCGACCCGGGTGCTGGTTCGCGCCGAGATTGTCGACGGCGACACCGAGGCCGTGGTGCGTACCGCCGAGGTGATGGCCGGTGCGCCGCCCACGCCCGAGCAGCTCCACGCTTTGTCCGGCGCCGACGATGTGAAGCGGCTGCTGGCGATGGTGTCTGACGCCGCGGGCCCGGTGGAGCCAGGCCAGGCCGCCCCCTTCGTGGTGACCTTCTTCGAATACCCGCCCGACCTGAAGGCCTTCCGCGTGCGGGTGGTGGCGAGCGCGGCCGCGAAAGAAACTGCGGCGCGGTGAAGGGGCGTCATGCCGCTCGCTGGTGAACATGCACGCGCGGTGATCAAGCGCCTGGTGGCCCTCGGTGGCGGGCACTCGGTGGTGCAGCGAGCGGTGGCGCGGGAGCTGTCGGCGCTGGCCCCGTCTGAGGCCAACGAGTTTCTCCACGAGCTGCAGCGGCTCGCGCGCACCGGTTGGCTCCCGGCGGTGACGGTGCTGCCTTCGGTGGTGCGGGCGCTGGAGCAAGAGCCCGAGCTCGCCGGCCTCGCCGACGTGGCGCGCCGGGTGGCCGCGCTCGAGGAGCGGCCCGACGTCGAGATGCTCTTCACCCAGGGCGCCCCGCAGCGAGAATACGACGCCGACGCCGCCGCTCGCGCCGACGCGAAGCTGTTCACCATGCCGCTCGGGTACCTGAAGCAGCAGGCGCGCCTCACCCGCAACCCCGACGAGCTGGCCCGGTTGGCGGTGGCCTCGAACCCAGAGGTGGTGCGCGAGGTGCTCAAGAACACGCGGCTCACCGAGGCCATCGTGGTGCGCATCGCGGCGCGGCGGCCCGCCCGCCCGGAGCCCCTCACGGAGATCTGGCGCTCGGCGCGATGGAGCGGCCGGCCCGCGGTGCGCCGCGCACTGGTGTGCAACCCGTACCTGCCGCCGGAGGTCGCGGCCAAAATCGTCCCCCTGTTGTCGCGAGCCGAGCTGCAGGAGATCGTCGGAGACAACAGCCTCCACGTCGCCGTGCGCCGGCAGGCCGAGGTGCTGCTGTCAGTGGCCGGTACGGTCGACTGAGTCGGGGCGCGGGGCGTCGATGGTGCGCGTGGGCGTCACGTCGATGACGTCGTCGCCCTTGGAGGCGCGGCGAAACGAGTACATGAACCGGCCGATGGCGTTGCCGAGCTGCCCCATGCGCGACGCAGAAAAAACGATGACCGCCACGCAGGCCAACGTCAGCAGCTCGCCAGTACCCAGACACGACATGGCTCCACCCTGCCTCAGCGTCTGCGGCGGAGCAACTTTGGGCGGGCCATTTGATACGGAGCGTCGGGGAGGGGCCTCATGGGGTGGTCGATGTCGTGGCTCGCGGTGCATGGAAAAGCGCCTCCCGCTCGAGGCGCTGCCCCCGAGCTGGCCGGCCGTGCGGTTGCGGCGACCGTGGTTGACTCGACCATGTACTGCGAAGCTCGAGCGTGGCGAGACGGGCGGGTGGCGTGGTCCCTCGCTCACGACCCGTCGGTGGGAATGTCTCACCTGGAGACCACGGGCGAGCTCCCGGCCGGCTTCGAGTCGCGTCGAGCCGAGGCGATGGCCAAGCTCGCTGAAGACCCCGAGTACGATCCGCTCTACGAGGTGCCGCTCGACCTCGCGGAGGAGGAGACGAACTTCCGCCACGATTCGTGCGAGCGCGACTTCGAGGTGCTGGAGTTGATCAACCCACCGGCGCCGCCGAAGAAGCCGTGGTGGAAGCGCTGGTGAGGC
>JAEUJT010000215.1 GCA_016793525.1 Archangium sp.
GAGTTGAGCAGTGGTCTCTTCAGATCAAGAAGAGCGAAGACGCGGTCGCCGATTTGCTGCACTCCATCGATTACGACCCCAGCTACGCCGACGCGTACCGAACGCTCGGGTACCTGTACAAAGACATGAAGAAAACCAAGCTCGCGATCGAGGTCTTCAAGAAGTACCTGGAGATCAAGACCGACATCGACACCCGAGACAAAAAGCAGATCGAAGACGAGCTGTTCGACCTCGAAAAAGGCAAGTGACGTGCTCGACCTCAAAGACGTAGCGAAGAACTTTGATGACGTGGTGGCTCGGCTGCAGTCCCGCGGCGGCGCCATCGACCTCTCCCGGTTTCAGGCGCTGTTCGGCGACCGCAAGCGGCTCACCGTCGAGCTCGAGGCGAACCAGGCGCGCAAGAACGCGGTGCAAGACACCATGAAGCGCGACAAGGCGCAGATCACCGACGCCCTAAAGGCCGAGATGAAAGAGCTCGGCCAGCGCATCAAAGAGCAGAACGACGCCCTCACCGCGGTCGAAAACGAGCTCTCGGCGCTGATGATGACCGTGCCCAACGTGCCGCACGCGTCGGTGCCCAGGGGAAGCTCTGAGCACGACAACCAGGTGGTGCGCAGCTGGGGTGAGAAGCCCACCTTTCTCTTCCAGCCCAAACAGCACTTCGAGCTGGGCGAGAAGCTGGGGCAGCTCGACTTCGAGCGCGCCGCCAAGGTGTCGGGTAGCCGCTTCGCCTTCGTGAAGGGCCAGCTCGCCAAGCTCGAGCGGGCCCTGGTGACCTTCATGCTCGACGAGCACACCACGCGCGGGTACCTCGAGGTGCTGCCGCCCTACCTCGTGTCGCGCCAGTCGATGACCGGCACGGGGCAGCTGCCCAAGTTCGAGGCCGACGCGTTCAAGACCACTGGAGAGAGCGAGTACTTCCTCATCCCCACGGCTGAAGTGCCGGTCACCAACTACCACGCCGACGAGATTCTCGAGGGCCCGCTGCCGCTCAAGTACGCGGCGTTTTCACCCTGCTTCCGCGCCGAGGCGGGCTCGGCCGGCAAAGACACCCGCGGCCTCATTCGCATGCACCAGTTCCACAAGGTCGAGCTGGTGAAATTCGCCCGGCCCGACCAGTCGCTCGACGAGCTCGAGGCGCTCACCCGTGACGCGGCGGCGATCATGGAGAAGCTCGGGCTCCACCACCGGGTGATGCTGCTGTGCACCGCCGACATGGGCTTCGCGTCGATCAAGACCTACGACCTCGAGGTGTGGCTGCCGGGGCAGAACGCGTATCGGGAGATCTCGAGCTGCTCCTGCTTCGGCGACTTTCAGGCGCGTCGAGCAAAGATCCGCTTCCGCCCCGCTCCGGGCGAAAAGCCGCAGCTCGTGCACACACTCAACGGCTCCGGGCTGGCCGTGGGCCGAACGCTGGTGGCGATTCTCGAGAACTACCAGCGCGAAGACGGCACCATCGGCATTCCCGCGGTGCTGCAGCCGTATACGGGCTTCTCCGAGATCACCCCGATTCCCGCTCTCTGAAAAGGCGCGATCTGAAAATCGCGTTGCGCTCGAAAACGAGGTGCGGTAGCAGGGCCGCCCTTCTGTCCGGTTGTTGAGGCGGTGGGCGTCGTGTGGAGGGAGAAGCTCGGTGCAGATGAGGAGCAGTGGCCGAGCGGCTGAAGGCAGCGGTCTTGAAAACCGCCGATGCTGAAAGGTATCCGTAGGTTCGAATCCTACCTGCTCCGCAGTGGCTGTCGTGGGTGCGGTTTGTGACGGTGGTGGCAGCTCTTTGACAGGCGGTTTGGCACTGGGGAGATGGCCGAGAGGCTGAAGGCGCAGGTTTGCTAAACCTGTATACTCGCAAGGGTATCGAGGGTTCGAATCCCTCTCTCTCCGCAGGGTTGATGGTAAGTCCCGCGAAGTTCTGAATACGTAGAAAATCGGCTCCCTTAGCTCAGCTGGATAGAGCGTTGGACTACGAATCCAAAGGCCGGAGGTTCGAATCCTCCAGGGAGCGCACGGTGTGTTGAGCGTCGACGAAAGCTTCATGCGTGAGGCGCTGCAGCTGGCGAACGAGGCCGCTGCGCTGGGTGAAGTGCCCGTCGGCGCGGTGGCGGTGGCTGACGGCAAGGTCGTCGGGCGCGGGTTCAACCGGCGCGAGGTCGACCGAGATCCCTTCTCCCACGCCGAGCTCACAGCGATGAGAGAAGCGGCGGTAGCGGTGGGTGCCTGGCGGCTGACGGGTGTGACGGTGTACGTCACCCTCGAGCCCTGCGTGATGTGCGCGGGGGCAATGGTGCAGTCGCGGGTGTCTCGGCTGGTGTTTGGAGCGACCGACCCGAAGGCTGGAGCGGTCGGCAGCATGTACAACCTGGTGAACGACGCGCGGCTCAACCACCGCGTCGAGGTGACGGCAGGGGTGTTGAGCGAAGACTGTGGCAGGGTGCTGACGGCGTTTTTTCAGAAACTCCGCCAGCGAAAAGACAAGTGAATATTGGAGAGCTGGCCGAGTGGTCGAAGGCACCTGACTCGAAATCAGGCGTACCGGTAACGGTACCGTAGGTTCGAATCCTACGCTCTCCGCATTCCCATAACCGGGAGAGGTGGCCGAGTGGCTGAAGGCGCACGCCTGGAAAGCGTGTGTACCTGAAAGGGTATCGTGGGTTCGAATCCCACCCTCTCCGCTTGGTTCAAAGGCGTTGGTTAAAGGCGTTGGTTCAAAATTTATGGTCAGGGCAACGCGGGGCCGTGAACCCCGCCAGGTCCGGAAGGAAGCAACGGTAGCGTTACTTCGCGTGTGTCCTGGCCGTCTGTACCTGCAGTGCATTGGAGCTGCAGTGCTTCGCCCCTGAGACCTCGAGTCTCGGGGGCGTTGTCTTTTCGGCGAGGTGGGTTGTCGCGCTGGCGAGCGGCTGGTAGGGGCTTCGTCCGCTGTCGATTCGCCAGGAGCCGCAACGTGATGACTCGCTCGACGCACCCCCGCCCCGAGACGCCACGGCCGCCGGACGAGCCAATCGCGATCATCGGGCTGGGCAGCCTGTTCCCACGGGCCGACAACGTCGAAGCCTTCTGGCGGCTGCTGCGCACGGGGCTCGACGCGGTGGGTGACGTGCCTGCCTCGCACTGGTCGACCGCCGAGTACCACCACGCTGATCCGCGCGCGCCCGACATGACGTACGCCAAGCGCGGCGCGTTCCTCGCCCCGACCGCGTTCGACCCCACCGAGTTCGGCATTCCACCCAGCATCTTGGAAGCCACCGACACGTCGCAGTTGCTGGGCCTGGTGGCCGCGCGCATGGCGATGGAAGACGCGGGCTACGGCGACGGCGTCGAGTGGGACAAGCGGCGCGCCAGCGTGCTCCTCGGCGTCACCGGCACGCAGGAGCTCGTCATCTCGCTCGGCGCTCGGCTCGGGCACCCGAAGTGGAAGAAGGCGCTCCGCGATGCGGGCGTCGACGAGGCGACGGCGGCCGACGTGGTGGCGCGCATCTCTCAGTCGTACGTGGGGTGGCAAGAGAACTCGTTCCCCGGGTTGCTGGGCAACGTGGTGGCGGGCCCCATCGCCAACCGGCTCGACTTCGGCGGCACAAATTGCGTC
>JAEUJT010000288.1 GCA_016793525.1 Archangium sp.
TGTCGAGCCCCCACCGGCAGCTCCGCCGCCGCTTCCCGCATCGAGCTCCGTGCGGGTGCACCGCCTGGCGACGCACTGGTACCCCGGCACACATTGGCTGTCAGACGTACACGCGAACCGAAATGCATCGGGCGCGGGGAGGTCACCGCAGCTGCTGATCGCCGCCGACAACGCGAGCGCAAGCCACATCGAACGCTTCGTCGGGCGCCTCACCACCTGCGACGCTACCACCGCCACCGGCAGCGGTTGCGGCGCATCTCGGCGCGAACACGAGGTACGCTGAGGCGAATGACGAGCGCTTCGCGTCAGCTGCTGGCCGTCGTGCTCGTGATCGGGCTCGGCGCGGCGTCGCTGCACAGCGAGGGGCCCAACCCCGGGGCCGATGGGGCGCACGTCGTCGGTCTCGAAACGGTGCGGTCCGACGCCTCGTTCGAGCCGTCACTCGTGCCACAGGTCCGCTTCGCGCCACTCTTCGTCGCTCAGTGGCCGGCGCGTTGGCCGCAACCGCTCGTGAGCCTCAAGCCCGCGCCACCGCAGCACCGCTTCTGGGGTGAGTCGCACCGGGCGCAGGTCATCGTCACCGCGTCGCCGCAAGGGCCGCCCGCGCGCACGTAGCGCCGCCGGCCGTCTCCCTCTCTTTCCGTTCGCCCCTTGCGAGAGCTCTCGATGATCACGCCCCACGACTTTCTCCGCGCACTCACCGTCGTTCTCGGTGTCGCCGCCGTCACCACCGTCATCTGCCAGAAGCTCCGCCTGCCCGTGGTGCTCGGGTACCTGGTGGCCGGGCTGATCGTCGGCCCCTACCTCCCCATTCCCCTCGTGGCCGATACCGCCCTGGTGACCGCGCTGTCGGAGCTGGGCGTCATTCTGGTGATGTTCTCGCTCGGCCTGGAGTTCAGCTTGAAGCAGCTCGTGCGCGTCGGGCCCACGGCCAGCATCACCGCGGTGATCGAGTGCGGCATCATGCTGATCACCGGCTTTCTGGTGGGCAAGCTCCTCGGGTGGACGACCACGGAGTCGATCTTCACCGGGGCCATCGTCGCCATCTCCAGCACCACCATCATCATCAAGACGTTCGACGAGCAGGGCATCGCGGGCAAGCTGCGCCAGCTCGTGGTGGGCGTGTTGATCGTCGAAGATTTGATCGCCATCGTGCTGCTGGCGACGCTGACGGCGATCTCCACCGGAGGCGGCTTGTCGGCGCTCGCGCTCGCCTCGACCCTCGGCAAGCTCGCGGCGTTCCTCGCGGCGCTGCTGGGCGTCGGGCTGGTGGTGGTGCCCCGCGCGGCCCGCGCCGTGGTGCGCCTCAACCGCCCGGAGACCACCTTGGTGGCCAGCGTCGGCTTCTGCTTCGCGGTCGCCTACCTCGCGCAGGCGTTCGGGTATTCGGTCGCGTTGGGGGCCTTCATCGCCGGCTCGCTCATCGCCGAGTCGGGCGAAGGCAAGGTCATCGAGCACCTGGTGGCGCCGCTGAAAGATCTGTTCTCGGCGATCTTCTTCGTCTCGGTGGGCATGTTGATCGACCCCTCGCTCGTGCTGCAGCACTGGGGCGCGGCGCTGGTGCTCACCGCGGTGGTGATCGTCGGCAAGGTGGTCAACGTCACCATCGGCGCGTTCCTCACCGGCGGAGGTACGCGCACCTCGATTCAGGCCGGCATGAGCCTGGCGCAGATCGGCGAGTTCTCGTTCATCATCGCCGGCCTCGGGCTCTCGCTCGGCGCGACCGGCGCCTTTCTCTTCCCCGTTGCGGCGGCGGCCTCGGTCATCACCACCATGCTCACCGGCGTGCTGGTGCGCGCGTCGGGCCCGGTGGCGAGCTTCGTCGATCGCAAGCTCCCGCGCCGGGTGCAGACGTTCACCACGCTGTACTCGAGCTGGCTCGAGCAGCTGCGCGAGGCGCCGTCACGGGCCAACCCCGCGGAGGGCCCACGAAAATACGTGCGCTTCATGATCCTCGACGCGGCGCTGCTCACCGCGGTGATGGCTGCGGCGGCGCTCTCCCGCCGGGCCGAGCTCACCCGCGAGGCGCCCGTGTGGCTGGTGGTAGCGGTGACGCTGATGCTCGCCCTGCCCCTCTGCGTCGGCATCGTCCGGCTCTCGCAGCGATTGGCTGCGGAGCTCGCGGAGACTGCGCTCCCCGCGCGCAGCGACAACAGGGTCGATCTCGCGGCGGCGCCGCGGCGGGTGCTCCTCGTCACGCTCCAGGCGGCGATGGTGCTGGCGCTCGGGGTGCCGATGGTGGCCATCGCCCAGCCGCTGCTGCCCGACGTGCCGGTGGGGCTTGTGCTGCTGGGGCTCCTCGGGGTGCTCGCGGTCGCCTTCTGGCGGAGCACCGGCAACCTCGAGGGCCACGTGCGCGCTGGCGTGGAGGTGATCACCGAGGCGCTGATGCGCAACTCCCGCGCCGACGGGCCGAACGTCGCCGAGCCGTCTCTCGCCGACGTGCAGCAGCTGCTCCCGGGCCTTGGCGCGCCGACGATGGTGGCGCTGGGGCCGACGAGCGTGGCGGTGGGCAAGACGCTGGCCGATCTCAACCTGCGCGGCGTCACCGGCGCGACGGTGCTGGCCATCAGCCGGGGCGAGCGCGCGCACGTGCCGACCGCGACCGACGTGCTCCAGGTCGACGACCGGCTCGCACTCACCGGCAGCCGAGAGGCCATCAGCGCCGCCAAGCGAATGCTGGGCACGGCGGCCTGAGACCAGCGCTGGGTGGTCGGCGAGCCAACGCGCTACGAGGTGTGCGTCGGGCCGGAGTGGCCGGTCGTCGCCCCTCGAGCCACCAGCGCTTCGACCACCGAGCTGAGCACCCGCGGGTCGACCGGCTTGTCGAGCACCATGGTGACGCCCAACTTGGCCGCGCGCCGGCGAATCTCGTCGTCGGCGTACCCGCTGATGAGAATGAAGGGGCACAGGGTGACGGGGCCGAGCTGCTCGAGGACTTCGAGCGACGATCTCCCCGGCATGCTCAGGTCAGCCACGATCAGATCAGGCACCACCACCGGAGACGCCTTGTCGTTGGCCAAACCGAGGTAGTCAGCCAGCTCGAGCCCGTCGTCGACCGCGATCACCTGGTAGCCGCTGAGCTCGAGGTACTCCTGCAGCACCTGACGCAGCTCGTCGTCGTCTTCAGCGATCAGGATGCGGGGTGGCGCCATCATTGAACCTCGTTCAAACCTGCCACGGTTTTAGTCACGCTGTGGCGGAGTTGGCTGCGGCTCGGTCGGCGTAGCCAACTGGGGATCGAACGGAAGCGGCGGCAGATCCGTGGGAATCGGCGGCGGCATCGGGCGGGGGCGAGGTGGGATATCGGTTTGCATGGCGGCTCCAGCGCGGGGGGTGTGACCTTCGACCTCCCTCGCTGAAGCACGTCTGGGGCCAGCGCCGCGCCGCGGGAGGGCCGGCGTTCCAGCTGTGGCGCTCGGTCACAGGTGAGTCGAGATCGCACGGTTCGGTCCGACCGCGGCCCCGGGGAGCGCCGTCGGCGCGCGGTTTGCTGTCCCCCCGCTCATGACCATCGTCTGCGCGACCCACTTCTCCGATTCGTCGTTCGCTGCCATCAAAGCCGCCGCGGCGCTGGCGCGCGCCCACCACGAGCCGCTCTACCTGGTGAGCGTGCTCCCCACCGGGGTCCTGTCCCGGGCCCGCACCGAGCAAGAGAGCGGTGACGCGCTGCGGCTCGAGGCGTCGGCGCTGGTCGACTCGGGCATTCAGGTGCAGACGGCGGTGTTGCACGGCCCGCTCGACTCGATGTTGCAGCAGTTTTGCCGGGAGACCGAGGCGAACCTGCTGGTCATCGGAGAGCCCCGCCAGCCCGCGATCTCGCTCTTCACCGGCCCCTTCGACGCGCTGACCAATGTCATCGACATCCCCCTCCTCGTGGTGCGCGACCCCGAGCCGTTCGAGGCCTGGGCCACCGGGCCGAAGCCGCTGAAGGTGATGCTGGCCATCGATCACACCTGGAGCTCCGCTCGGGCCCGAGACTGGCTCGAGCAGCTCGCGGAGTACGGGGCGCTCGACGTGGTGGCGACCTTCGTGTGGTGGCCGGCAGATGAGTACCGCCGCCGCGGCCTCGAGGAGCCGCCAGCGGGCGACGCGCACGAGGTGCTGTCGGCGCAGTTGCACCGCGAGGTCCGCACCGAGCTGATCAAGCTGCCGCGCAACGTCGCCCGGCGCATTCACCTCGAGATCGCCAACTCCCACGTGGCCGAGCGCCTGGTCATCATCGCCGCCGTGGAGCAGGTCGATGTGCTGGTGATGGGCAGCCACCCGGGCCTCGGGCCGCTCGCCCGCCTGCGCTCGATGACCCACGACATCATCGCCGACGCCCCGATGTCAGTGGCCTGCGTGCCCTCTCCGGTGGAGGAGACGAGCGCGCCCGTCGTGGCGGCGGACGCCGGGGCGGCTCACGCCCGGTAGCTCGACCACCGGCGCTCGGTGATGCACGCGGGCGCTTGCTGAGGCGCCGAGGTCGGTGGCCTGCGTGCCCTCGGCACATGCGCTGCACACCCTGGTGCACCCCTCACACCCAAGGAGCCACCATGGATGCGATTACCCTCTTGAGAAAGCAGCACGCAGAAGTGAAGTCCCTGTTCGCGGAGTTCGAGAAGACTGACGACCTGAAGAAGCGCCAGGCGATCTTCGAGCAGATCGCCGACGACCTCGCCGCCCACTGTGAGATCGAAGAGAAGCTCTTCTACCCGGCGATCTTCATTCACACGACCATCGACCTGCTGAAGGAAGCGGTCGAGGAGCACCTGAGCGCCAAACGCGTCATCGCCGACCTGCTCGACATGGCGCCCAGCGACAGCCAGTACGAAGCGAAGGTGTTGGTGCTGAAGGAGCTGATCGAGCACCACGTGAAAGAAGAGCACGAAGCGCTCTTCCCCAAGGTGCGCAAGGCGTTCCCCAGCAGCGAGCTGAAGGTGCTGGGCCAGGCCATGGACCGGCTGTTCGACGAGCTCATCGGCCGCGACCCGCGCAAGCAGGTGCCGTCGCAGACCGGCAGCGCTGCCCCGCTCCCGGCTGAGGAGATGGCCGCACCGGCGTAGCTGCTTTCTCGTTCGGAACGAGCTCGGCCCCGTCAGCAGTCGGCTGGCGGGGCTTGTGTGTGGGCGGCGCCCGGCACCGTAGCGACGACCCCGCACAAAAAAACCGGCCCGGCGTGCGCGAGGCACCCCGGGCCAGTCATGTCGCGGCACCCTGCCCGTAGCGCCGCTCCATTGAAGCGAGTCAGTCGAGGCGCGACGTTTCCGACGGCGCCTTGTCGTCGACCTTCAGCTGATCTTCGACGCTGCGAACGCCCGAGACCTGGCGCGCCACCCGAACCGCGGTGACCTCGTCCCACGTCGACGAGACGGTGCCGGTCAGCCGCACGACGCCGTTCTTCACCGCCGAGTCGACGCCCTTGAGCTCCGCGCGATCTTTGAAGGCGAGCGAGAGGTCACGGGTGATGTCGGCGTCTTTCGCCTCGACCACCTTTTTGGCCAGCGTGGGCACCACCTCGAGCTGGTTCTCGATGCGGCGCACGCCCGACGCCTTGCCCGCCTCGAGCTCCGCCGCGCGCTTCACCTCGACGGTGGGGACCATGCCGAACAGGGTGACCACGCCGTCATCGGTGTCGACGCTGATCTCGGTGGAGGGAATGGCCGCCGCCGTGAACAAGCGGAGCTTCACCGCGGTGGAGATGCGCATGTCAGACGCCGTGGTGCGCGCGTCGGCCGTGGGCTTCGAGCTCGGCTTGGAGCCCGAGAAGCGCTCGTCGTTGCCGAACACCTCGGGGCCCTTCACCTCGCTGATCACGCGGCGCACGCCGGGCACGCGATCGACCACCGCGACCGACCAGAGGTGATCGCTGAACGAGCGCGCCTCGCCGGTGAGCAGCACCACGCCCTTGTCGACCGACTTCACGTTGATCTTGCTGTTCTTGAGTGACGCGTCGGCCTTCAGCGCCTTCTCGACCGAGGCCTTCGTGTCTTTGTCAGTGCGCGCGGTGCGGTCTTCGTCGCCCGCCGGAACGACCTGCAGCAGGTTCTTCACCGCGTGCACGCCGGAGATCTGCATCGCGGTGCGCTCGGCGAGCGACCGCTGATCTTCTGTCGGCACTTTGCCGTACAGCGTGACCACGCCGTCATTCGTGTCGACGTGCACCGCGGTGCTCTTCACGCCGGCGGTGGTCCACAGCGACAGCTTGGTCTTCGAGGTGATCAACCCGTCGGGGGTGTCTGCCAGCGCCGGCACAGCCAGCAGCGCGGCGCCAACGACGAGGGCCTTCAGCACGTGATTTCGCATGGTGTTTCTCCTTGTGTGGGTGAACAGCTGGCGACGGGCTCAGCAAGGCGAAGGCCACCAGCGCTCCCTGCGGAGGGCCGGTGCGACGCCGTGTCACGTCGCCTCAGTGTGGCGGCTGCCGCTGCACCGGAGGGGGCCTGGCCATGTGGCGCTGAGGCGGCTCGACAGCGTTCGGCCGAGCCACGTGCGGCGCGGGAGGCGGTGGCGGCCCAGCGGCGTGCCAGCGCCGGTACGAGCCAGGCGGGAAACGAACGATGGTGCGCGGCAGCCGTCTCGGCTCGACGTACACCCAGCCTCCCCGGTGGTGACGCGCGCGGTACCAATGCGGGCCGCGGCGCGTCCAGTAGGTGCCGTTGACGTAGAAGACCTCGTCATCGATGTCGGGCACCACCTGAATGCCGGGCTGCACCACCACCAACGGCGGCGGCTCACGGAACTGCACCGACGGGAGGTTCACCTCGACGCTGACCTGCGCCGAGGCGATCGAGCCAACGAACATCAGACTGCTGAGGAACAGACGCATGACGACCTCCTGTCGAGTGCTTCGTGGAGCAACGCTCACCCGCCGAGCGGCAGGCGCTTCAAGAAGTCGGCGAGCTCGTCGGCGTGCTCCTCTTCTTGCGCGAGAATCTCCTCGAACATTCGCCGGGTGGTCGGGTCTCGGTCGCCGATGAAGCGCACGATGGTGACGTAGGTCTCGATGGCGATGCGCTCGGCCACCAGATCTTCGGTCAACATGCCCCGCAGCGACTCGCTCGTGACGTAGTCGGCGTGGCTCCGATTCACGAGCGTGGCCGGGTTGAAGTCGGGCTCGCCGCCGAGCTGGGTGATGCGCTCGGCGATCTTGTCGACGTGGGCCTGCTCTTCGTTCGAGTGCTCCATCAGCTCGTCGCTGATCACGAAGCCAGCGGAGCCGCCGAGGGCCGCGCTCATGTAGCCGTGGTTTCGGTACCGCAGCATGCAGACCAGCTCGGTCGCCAGCGAGTCGTTGAGAACCTTCACGATCTGCTGGCGGTCACCTTGGTAGCCGACAGTGACCGCGCCCTCCTCGATGTGTGAGCGAGCGCGCCGCTTGATGGCCTCCAAGTCGAGGATGAATGGGCTTGATGTTTCGAGCGCAACAGGTGAACGGGACATGGCAGAACCTCCGGTGAATACTGAGTGAATGGCGCCGACGAGCTTCAGTCGCGCAGCCACGAGATGAGCCCCACCACGCCGAGGACAACGAGCCCTCCGCCGATGGCAGCCGTCGCCTGGGGGTGCTGACGGGCGAGCTTGCGAACGTCGCGAACGGTGCTCCGGCTCAGCTTCAGCGCCGTCGTGCTCGCCCGGCGTGCGACCTTGGTCGCTTCATCGGCGGCGGCCTCGAGGTCGAGGTTCGAAATGGCGCGCTTCACGAGATCAGGTGCGGTGAGGTCCATGGTGCGTCTCCTTGCGATTGAACGACGTGGAGCCCTCAGCACTCGCAACCGACATGCCACCCGCCCCACCGGCAAACGAGGGAGATACGGAGTCGCTCGACACCCAAACGCGTCACACCGAGCGAGCGCGCCACAGGCCGGACGAAGCCGCACCGCACATTCGCCCAGTGCGCGGCGTGGCACGCCCGATGCGAAGGCCCCGCTCCATGAACTCAAAACTCCTGGCAACCGTGGCCGCGTTGGCGCTCGTCGCACAGAGCGCCGTCGCACAAGAAGCCGTCTCTCAATCGTCGTCGGTGGAGTCACCGAACGTGCTCATCTTCAACCCAGGCGACCTGATCAACGGCATCGTCTCGGTGGAATACGAGCGCGCGCTGACGTCGTTCTTCGGGTTGGCCTTCGGCCTCTCGGTGATGTCGTTTCGCGGGGCCTTCGCGCCCGCCGACTCGGCGACCGTCACCGCGCTCGGGCCTGAGCTGAGCGCCCGATTCCACTTCATTCGTGATGCGCCGCGCGGACTGTGGATCGGCCCTTCGATTCAGGGCGTGTACATCGCGGCCCGCTCTGGCGGCACGGTGAACCGCGCCTTCGGGTACGGGCTCGGCGCGGCCGTCGGGTACAACTTCTCCCTCGGCCACCACTTCGTGCTGCAGCTCGGCGTCGGCGGCGGGTTCAACGACTACGGCGAGGGCATCGCCTGGGCGCCCCGCTTCCGCCTCGGGCTCGGCGGTCGCTTCTAAGCACTGAATTCTCGGAGTGGGGTCAGCGCGGCAGGTGAACAGTGAACTGCGTGCCTGCCTGCGCTGATGAGGTGACGGAGACAGAGCCGCCGTGGGCGCGCACGATCTCCCTGGTGATGTGGAGCCCAAGCCCCAACCCGTCGCGCAGCGCTCTGTCGCCCAGCTGAACGAAGGGCTCGAAGATCAGCTTCTGCGCCTCGGCGGAGATGGGCTCGCCCTGGTTGTGCACGGTCAAGATGAGGTGGCGCGGCTCGACGCTCAGCGCCACGTCGACGCTGGAGTCGTCGGGGCTGTGCCGGAGCGCGTTGCCGATCAGGTTCGAGGCGACCTGCGCGAAGCGATCGGGGTCGATGTCGACGTCGGCCGTGTCGGCCTTCACCTCGATGACCCGCCCGTCGAACGCCAGGCGCAGCTCGTCGACCACCGACTCGATCAACGCGTGCACCGCGACCTTCTGGCGCACGATGGGCAACCCGCCGCCGAGCCGAACCCGGGTCAAATCGAGCAGCTGAACGATGAGGTTGTTCATTCGCTCGGCGCTGGAGCGAATGTGCGAGACGAACCGGCGCTCCCGCTCGTCGAGGTTGGGGCTCTTCGCGAGCAGCGTCGACGCCTGCTTCACCGCCGAGAGGGGGTTCTTCAGGTCGTGGCTGGCCACGCCCATCAGCTGCTCGCGCAGCGACGACGAGCGCCGCTCTTCGTTCTTCTGCACCGACACGTCGAGCGCGGTGCCGAACACGCTGCGCGGCGCATGGCGTTCACGCCGGCCGCGCAGGTCGACCCACTGCGCCTGGCCAACCAGCAGCTGCAACGCCACCTCGCCCTTCTCCAAGGCCGCCACGAAGGTGGCGCGCTCGCTCTCCGAGAACACCGCCAGCACCACGTCGTGCGACCACACGCCGCCGGGGGAGAGGCCAAGGAGCTGCTCGAACCGCGCGTCGCCCTGAAACTGCCGCGACTTGGGGTCGTAGCTCCAGGTGCCCAGCCGGGCCGCCTCGACGGCGAGCTCGAGCCGGGCGCGGGTGCGCTCGGTCTCGACCCGCAGGCGGCCGCTCTGGAGCGCGGTGTGCACCACTTTGCGGAGCTGCTCGGGTTTGAGCAGCATCGTCTTCGGCACGTAGTCTTCAGCGCCAGACTTGATCGCTTCGGCGGCGACGTCTTCGCCTCCGGCCCCGGAGAGAAAGATCGCGGCCAGCCCGGGCTGCGCCTCGCGGAGCTGGCTCAACACCTCTGGACCCAGCAGCGGAGGCAAGAAGTAATCGACCACCGCGAGGTCGTATTGACCGTTTTTCAGCAGCTCGAGGGCGGTGGCGGCATCGGCGGCCTCGTCGACGTGGCCCACCTCGGCCAGGGCCCGGCGAATGCCCATTCGGTCGACGGAATCGTCGTCGATGATGAGGAGCCGTGGGCTGGCGGCGGGCATGGCCCTCTCGTACCGAAAACGGGCTCGATCAGCAAAGCTCAGCTGCCGCCCGCGGGCCGGTCATTGGCCGCGGCGGGCGCTTCGTCGGTGGGAGCGGTCCGCCAGGTGGGCAGCCCCCAGGTCTCGAGCTTGCGATACAGGGTGCGGCGATCGATGCCCAACATGTCGGCGGCGCGGCTGCGGTTGTCGTGCACCAGCTGCAGCACGCGCAGCACGTAGCGCTTCTCGAACTCGTCGAGCGGCACGATTTCTTCGGCCTCGTCGACCGAAACGCTGAAGCGCTCTCGCTGGTACGAACGCAGCTTGTCGGGCAGGTCGCCGACCGAGAGCTGCCCGCCCCGGGCCAGCGCCGCGAGCCGCTCGATGCAGTTCTCGAGCTCGCGCACGTTGCCGGGCCAGGCGTAGTTGAGCATCTTGTGCGCGACGTCGGCCGGGAGCGTCAACGGCTCGCGCCCGTCTCGCTTGCACACCCGCTCGAGGAACAGCGAGGCCAGGTGCACCACGTCCATCCCTCGGTCGCGGAGCGGGGGGAGATCGATGCGGATCACGTTGAGGCGGTACAGCAGATCTTGGCGGAACCGCCCCGCCTCGGCCTCGACCTCGAGATCTTGGTGGGTCGCGCAAAGCACGCGGGCGTCGAACGCGACTTCGGCGTTGCTGCCAATGGGGCGCACCTTGCGCTCCTGCAGCGCGCGCAGCAGTTTGGCCTGGTTGTCGAGGCTGAGCTCGGCGACCTCGTCGAGAAAGAGCGTGCCGTCGGTGGCCTCGACGAACAGCCCCTGCTTCGCGGCCCGGGCGTCGGTGAAGGCGCCTTTGGCGTAGCCGAACAGCTCGCTCTCCACGAGCGACGCCGGCAGCGCGGCGCAGTTGATGGGCACGAAGGGGCCCTTGGCGCGCGGAGACAGATCGTGGAGCGCGCGGGCGACGAGCTCTTTGCCGGTGCCCGTTTCGCCGTGCACGAGCACGCTGGCGCCCGAGGCGGCCACCCGCGAGACGAGATCGCGAACCTGCTGCATCGCCACGCTCTCGCCGAAGAGCTTCGCCTGCTCGCCGGCGGGCAGCTTGCCTTGGTGAACGAGCGCGCGGGTGAGCTGGCGGCGCTCCACCGCGCGGCGCACGCACGGCATCATCAGCTCGAGCTCAATGGGCTTGGAGATGAAGTCATAGGCACCGACCCGCAGCGCGGAGACGGCGGTCTCCACGCGCGACTCGGCGGTGATGACGATGACCGGCAGCTCGGGGCGCGATTCTTTGAGCGCCGTGCACAGCTGCAGGCCGTCCATTCGCGGCATGGACACGTCGGTCAGCACCACGTCGACGACCGCCGCACTTTCAAGCGCGAGGAGGGCCTCGGCGCCGTCGTGATACGTCACGACGTCGTACCCTTCGCCGCGAAGCGACTCCGCCAGCAGCTCGGCCTGCGCCACATCGTCTTCGACCACCGCTAGGCGTGCCTTCATAGTGACCCCAAGTGTCTCACGAACGCGCTCCCCGACCTCAGGCAACGCGCCCGCGAAAGGCCATTACGGAACAACTTCAGAGCAGTCGCTGCCGCAGTTGAAGGTCGCCGCGGCGCAGGCGCGATCGTCGATGCAGGCTTCGCAGCGGTTGATGGCCGAGGCCTGGCTCGAGTTGCTCTGCGCTCGGGCTCGGCACCGGTCGGCGCAGGTCTCGACGTTGTACGAGCCGTCGAAGCAGTCTTTGTAGCGGGTGCAGATGGTGTTGCAGTCGAGCGCGGCGTCGATTGGCTGACATGCCATGAAGGCGAGCGCGGCGGCGACGGCGACACGGCGGAGCAACGGGAACACGGCTTCAACAATGAGAGGGTGCATGGGGGAAAATCCTTTCTTCCCCGACCGACTCCAAGCGCTGTGCCAACCCCCTCGAACACCTCAACGCAGGGAGAACGCTCTTCTTCCCCACCTTTCATGACGTGCAGGAACGCCACACTGAGACGGTCGGCGCGGAGCTGCCACACCTCCAGGAGAACGGGCTGTGCGGGTGGGAGCGTGTGGCACCCCAGTTGCTCAGAGGGTCTTCACACCCGCTGCACCCTGGAGTCGTCATGAACGTCATCGTCTTCCTCATCGTTGGTCTGGTCGCCGGCCTGCTTGCCCGCGCGATCTTCCCTGGGAACCAGAACATGGGCGTGCTCGGCACCACGCTGCTCGGCATCGTGGGCTCGTTCATCGGCGGCGGCGTGTGGTCGCTGATGGTCTCCAACGGCAACTGGCTCGCGTTCACCCCGTCAGGGCTGTTGGGGTCGACCATCGGCGCCATTCTGGTGTTGGGCATCGCCTCACTCATCAGTCGCCGTTCACGCGCCTGAGCCATTCGGCACACACGGGAGGGAACACCATGCGCACTCTACGAGCTTGTACGGCGATGGCCGCCGCTTTGACCCTGGTTGCAACCGCAGCCCACGCCGATTCACCCTCGGCCTTCAGCACGGCCACCTCGAGCGCCACGCTGGGCGCCATCGACAGCGAGAGGAGCGACTTCTCGAACTTTCGCGTCGAGGTCCACCTCGACTTCGGGTGGTACAGCGCGTTCGGCGGTGGGCTGCGGCTCGAGGTTCCGCTCTCGCACAACGGCATCATCGACGGGGTCAACGACGAGATCGCGCTCAGCTTCGGCGCCGAGCTCTTCTACTTCTACCCGTCGGGCTCGCTGGGCATCGGCGTGTACCCAATTCTCGCCGTGCAGTGGAACTTCTTCGTCGGCTCCCGCGTGTCGCTCTTCCCCGAGCTCGGGGTGGCGTTTCTGTTCGGCCCCTCGAGAGCGAGCTACTGGGGCACCTTCATCGCGCCCTACCTGGGCTTGGGCATTCGGTACCACTTCAACGCGCGCAACGCGCTCTTGGCCCGGGTGAGCTGGCCCGCCGGGCTGCAGCTCGGCATCACGTTCTAAGAGCTCGAGGCGGGGCGCGGCCAATGAACGATGAAGGTCGCGCCCTGCCCCGGCGCCGAGCGGAGCGAGACAGTCCCCCCTCGTGACTCGGCGATCTTCTTCACCACCGACAGGCCGATGCCTGTGCCGTCGACCAGGTCGCGGCCCTCGAGGCGCTGAAACGGCTCCCAGATGCGCGCCTGGTGCGCGGGGGCGATGCCCGGCCCGTTGTCTTGAACGCTGAAGACCCAGCGGTCATCTCGGGTCTCGCAGTCGACCACGATGTGCGGGTCGGGCCGGCGCGTGTACTTGAGCGCGTTGCTGACCAGGTTCATCAACAGCTGCTGCAGCAGCACCCGCTCGGCCGACACCACCGGCATGCGCTCGGCGATGACCACCGCCGGCTCCCCCGCCCCGAGCAGCTCCACCACCTCGAGCGCCAGCGCCTTGGTGTCGACGCGCTCCTTGATGCCGTGCACCCGGCCCGCGCGGGCGTAGAGCAAGATGCCGTCGACCAAGGCCCCCAGCCGCTTGGCGCGGTTCTGGATCAGGTCGAGGTGCTGGCGCTCTTCTTCGGTCACCTTGTTGGCCAGGCTCTCGCTCAGCCAGGTGGCCAGCGTGACGATGCCTCGCAGCGGCGCCTTCACGTCGTGTGACGCGACCGAGGCGAAGTCGTCGAGCTCGCGATTGGTCTGGGCCAGCGCGGTGATCATGCTCTCGCGCTCCCGCCGCGCCGAGACCTGCTCGGTGACGTCGATGGCGAGAATCATGATGCCCTGCACCACCCGTGACTCGTCGATGAGTGGCTGAAAGACGAAGTCGTAGACCTCGTCGACCGGCCCTCCGGCACCTGCGCGCTCGAGGCGCACGGGCAGCTCCTTGCCCACGTGGGGCGTGCCGCGCGCGTAGACCTCGTTCATGCGGGTGACCAGCTCGCCCTGCGCCGACAACTCGGGGAACGCGACGCCGAAGGGCTGGCCAGCGACGCCGTGGTGCCCTCCGAGGGTGGAGAACCTCGGGTTGATCGTCTCGATCACGTGCGCCGGGCCGCGGGTGGTGCAGAGCGCCGCCGGGGCCTGCTCGAAGATGCGCTGGAGCGAGCCCCGCTGGAACTCCGCTTGCGCCAGCGCCCGCTCCCGCTGCACCACCACCTCGCGCATCTCGCCCACGTAGCGAGCGTTCTCGAGCGCCAGCGCGGCCCGGGTGCCGATCTGCTCGGCCAGCGCCAGGTCGTCACGGCTCAGCCGGCGCCCGGAGTCGATGGTGGTGACGAGCGTGATGATGCCGAGGGTGCGCTCCACCGTGCGCAACGGCACCACCACGTACGAGCTGGGCCCCGTCTCGTGCATCACCTGCCGGTGCTCGGGGCTCATCGCCGCACCGTTGAGCTGCTCTGCGGTGAGCTCCTCGATCAGCACCGAGGGACCGCCGGCAAACGGCGTTTGGCCGAGGCTGCCCGGGTACGCGAGCGCGTGGAAGGTCGCGATGCGTTTGGCGAGCTCTGCGCGGGCGGGGCTGCCGAACGCGACGTGTACGCGGGCGAACGTGCCGTCGCTGCGCTGCACGTCGATCAAACACCAGTCGGCGATGGCCGGCACGCAGAGCGCGCCCACCTGGCGGAGCAGGTACGCGCTGTCGAGCGACGACGAGAGCCGCCGACCAGCCTCGAGCAAGAGCCGGTGCCGATCTTCGGTGCGCCGCCGGGCATCGACGTCGGTGTTGACGCCGTACCACTGCACGATCACGCCGTTCGCGTCGCGCTGGGGCAGCGCGCGGGCCACATGCCAGCGGTACGTCTTCTCGGCTGCCGCCCAGAGCCGCACCTCGAGCTCGAAGGGCTGCCCGCTGCGCATCGACGCCTTCCACGCGCTCTCGCAGGCCTCGACGTCTTCGGGGTGAACGGTGTCGAGCCACCCCAGGCCGATCAGCTGCTCGCGCGTGCGGCGAAAGTAGTCGAGCACCCGACGATTCACCGACGTGACCAACCCGTCGGGCCCCGCGGTCCACACCTGGTGGGGAATGGCGTCGGCGAGGAAGAACACCGGCTCGTCGTCGGACGGAGCGGCGGGCGTCGCCTCGGGCGGCGCGTGGGTGCGGCTGTCGATGACCGCCGCCAGCCCCCCGCCCAGGCTCGCCAGACGATCGATCACCCCTTGCGGCAGCGCGGTGCGGTCGAAAATGGCGAGGGCGCCGACGACCCGGCCATCGACCAGCAGGGGCACGCCGGCGAAAGAGACGAGCCCTTCGCGTTGCGCCCATTCCCGATTCGAGAGGTTCGGGTCTTCGAGCAGCGCGTTGGTGAGGTGCGGCAGCCGCTCACTCGCCAGCCGGCCGATCTTGAACGTGCCCACGCGCACCCGGGTGTGGGCGCGGTTGAGGTGGGCGGTGATGCCGGCGCTCGCTTGCAGCCCCAGCACGCCCTGGCGGTCA
>JAEUJT010000368.1 GCA_016793525.1 Archangium sp.
CATCAGCGGCAACACCGTGCGCGTGGTGGAGAAGGGCCTCGTCTCCGGCGTGGAGCGGATCATCGCGCAGAGTGAAACAGGTGACCCGTCGGGCGTGCTGCTCAGCGCGCAACGGCACGTGTTCCAAGCGGTGGCGTTCGACGTCAACGGGCGCAAGGAATGGAGGTCGCTCGACTACACCATCACCTCCGATCTCGACGCGGTGAAGGCGCTCACCCCAGGAGACATTTCGGTCGTCAGCGTCGACGCGGCCGAGGCGAAGTGGGTGGTGGCCTTCACCAACGACAGCGCGCCGGTGCGGTATTGGCTGTGGGACCGCAAGGCGAAGGCCGGCACGTTTCTCTTCTCCTCGCAGCCCTCGCTCGACGCGGCCCGCTTGGCGACGACCTCGTACGTCTCGATTCCCTCGAGAGACGGGTTGGTACTCCCGGCGTATCTCACGCTTCCTCCCGGTGCGGCTCCGCAGTCGTTGCCCCTCGTGGTGCTCGTACACGGAGGTCCTTGGTGGCGCGACAGCTGGGGCTTTCGCGGAGACGTGCAGCTGCTCGCCAACCGCGGCTACGCCGTGCTGCAGGTGAACTTCAGGGGCTCCACTGGCTATGGCAAGCGCTTCCTCAACGCGGGCAATCGGCAGTGGGGCCAGGCGATGCAAAACGACCTCGACGACGCGGTACGCTGGGCCGTTGGCCAGAGCCTGGCTGCTCCGTCGCGAGTCGCCATCATGGGCACGAGTTATGGGGGGTACGCGACGTTGGCCGGGCTGGCCTTCACGCCTGACACGTTCGCCTGCGGCGTCGACCTCGCCGGGCCGTCGAACCTGTTCACGTTGCTTGGGTCGATTCCGCCGTATTGGCAGACGATGCGCGCGACATTGCTGCGCCGTATGGGTGACCCCAACGCCTCGGCCGACAAAGAGCTGCTGACCCGCGTCTCGCCGTTGTTTTCTGCGCAGAACATTCGTGCTCCGTTGCTCCTGGCGCAGGGCGCCAACGACCCGCGGGTGAAGGTGGCCGAGGCCGACCAGATGTTCACCGCGCTCGAGGGCAAGGGCCTCCGCGCGACCTACGTGCTGTACCCCGACGAAGGGCACGGCCTGGTGCGCCCGGCGAACCGGCTCGACTTCTACGCGCGGGCCGAGGCGTTTTTGGCGACCTGTCTGGGGGGGCGGGCGGAGCCCCTCTCCACGGGGAACGGCAGCGCCCCGACAGTGCGGACCAGCCCCTCGGGGAAGTCGACCTCGCGAGAGTGATGCAGGGCGCGAGCTGAGTCGCTATGTGAGCCGCCGCACCACACCATGAGCGCTCTCACCGTCGGAATGAAGGTGCAGTACCTGCCCCAGCCTGAATGGGGCGTTGGCCACCTCCTGTCGCTCGAAGACAACAACACCAAGGCGCAGGTGAGCTTCCCCGCGCGCGACAACGGCCAACCGATTCTCGTCACCACCCGCGGCGGCACGTTGGTGCACAGCGTGTTGAAGGCGGGCGACGCGATTCGCACCAAGGCGGGGCATACCGGAGTGGTGGTGGCCAGCGAGCCGGTGGCGCGAGGGCTCTATTTCTACACGGTGAAGCTCGACGATGGCTCCGAAGACGAGCTGATCGAGCTCGACCTGCGCGCGCAGCCGCCGAAGCCAGACCTGCTCGCGATGTTGAAGTCGGGCCGAGTCGCCGACTCGAAGAACTTCACCCTCCGCCGCGCTGCGCTCCGCCTCGACGACGAGCGCCGCAACGACGCGCTGGGGGCGCTGTTGGCCAGCCGGGTGATGGTGAAGCCGCACCAGGTGGGTGTGGTGCAGCGGGTGCTCTCCGCGCGTCGTCCCCGTTTCGTGCTCGCCGACGAAGTGGGGCTCGGCAAGACCATCGAAGCGGGCATGATCTTTTCGGCGCTCCGCCTCAACGGCATGGCGCGCCGGGTGCTCGTGGTCGCGCCGAGCCACCTCACCGTGCAGTGGCTGGTCGAGCTGTTCCACAAGTTCAACCAGCTCTTCACGTTGATGGACACCGAGCGCTACGAGCAGTCGCTCGACGAGCAGCCGACGGTGTCGCCGTGGAGCCGCTTCGATCTGGTCGTCACCAGCCTCGAGCTGCTCCAGCGCAGCGAGCAGTACCGAAAAGAGGCGTCAGACCACTCCGCCTGGTGGGACCTGGTCATCTTCGACGAGGCGCACCACCTCAAGGGCGAAAAGGCCCACGAAGCGGCTGAAGGCCTGGCCAAAAATTGCTGGGGCCTGCTGCTGCTCACCGCCACGCCGATGCAGCTCGACCCCGCAGAATACCAGTCGCTGCTGTCGCTCATCGACCCGGTGACGGCTCCGTCGGTGAAAGACTTCGAGGCGCGGCTGGCGCGGCAAGAGGAGCTGTCTCAAGCGGTGCGCGGGTTGCTCTCGGGCAAAGGCGCGGCGGCGGCGGTGAAGTCGCTGGCCGCGAAGTTCCCGAAAGACGTGGCGCTGACCGAGCTCGATGATCCGGATCAGCTGCTGGGCCACCTCGCGGAGACGTATTCGCTCTCCGACCGGCTCATTCGCAACCGGCGCGCGGTGGTGGGCGGCTTCTCGCAGCGGCAGCTCCACGTGCACCCTGTCACCGTGGGCGCCGATGAGCTCGCGGCCCGTGAGTCGGCGCTGGCGCAGCTGTCGAGCGACGCGTCGGTTCGTGGTGCAGCGCTGTCGAATGTGATCCGTCGGCTCGAGTCGTCTCCGGCGGCGTTCCACGCGGCCGTGCGGGGGAACAAGGCGCTCCAGGGCGTGCGCGCGGCGTTGCCCGACCGTGACGCGAAGGCCGTGGCGTTCAGCGCGCTGCTCAAGCGCATCTGGTCGAAGGAGAAGGGCGCCAAGGTGCTCGTCTTCACCGAAGCCCGCGACACGTTGGAGAGCTTGCAGCAGCAGCTCCGCCACGAGCACATCGAGGCGCTCGCGTACCACGGCGATTTGCCGCTGGTGGAGCGCGACCGGCAAGTCGCCCGCTTCCGCGACCCTGAAGGCCCGAAGGTGCTCATCTGCACCGAGGTCGGCGGTGAAGGCCGCAACTTCCAGTTCGCGCACCACCTGGTGCACTACGACCTGCCTTGGAGCCCAGCCACCGTCGAGCAGCGCATCGGCCGGTTGGACCGCATCGGCCAGTCGAAGCCCGTCGACATTCACGTCTTCGAGTCCACGGGGACGTTCAGCGCCGACGTGCTGGCGGTGCTCCGCGACGCGGTAGGCGTGTTCGGCGAGACGGTCGGCGGTCTCGACGCGGTGCTCGAAGAGGTGGAGTCGCGCCTCACCGAGCTCGCGCTGGAGAAGCCGAA
>JAEUJT010000369.1 GCA_016793525.1 Archangium sp.
GACTCCGCGACCCCGGCGTAGCCGAATCAAGCCGGCGTAGCCGAATCAGGCCGGCGTAGCCGAATCAGTTCAGCGTCGCCTCAGCTCAAGTGCGTGCGGCCCGGCTGACGGGCGTTGGCGCGGGCGACGAATTCGTCGAGCTGCGCGTCACCCACCGGTGGCTCACCAAGACGCCGACCGGGTACGCGCTGTCGCTGTGGGTGATGGGCGCCGCCGGGCCAGACGACGTCGACCTTGGCCACTTCGAGTCGATGTTTGACGCCACCCGCGTCTCGGCCCAGCTCGATGAGTTCGTCGCCCGCGCCAACACCAAGCAGGCGGGCCGTACGCACTTGAGCTGATTCGGCTACGCCGGGCTGATTCGGCTACGCCGGGGTCGCGGAGTCGTCTTCTTTCGAGCGCAGCCCGCGCCAGAACAAGCCGCCCACGACCACGACGATAATCCCGATGGCCGGCCACGAGATTCCCTCGTCTCCTTCGTCTGAATCAGACGCGCCGAGGTAGTCGGCCAAATCGATGGCGCCCTCCGCGGTATCGACGACCAACTCAGACACCCCTTCTTTCTCGACGCGGCGCACCGGCATTGAGGTCGCGTCATCGACCAACGTGATGGCGACGTCGTTCGGCAGCGTGGCCAGCGCCTCCGCAGACGGCGGAGAGGCCATGTCGACGAGCACCTTGCTCGGCGCGCCTTCTCCACCGAGGTGCCCGACGGCGTTCGAGAGGCTGCTCGCGTCGTGGGTCGACTGGCCGGCGGCACGGGTGACCATCACCAACTCGCCTTCGGCACCGCGCGCGATGTAGGCCGCTGACTTCGCCGCGTCGTCGCCGAAGCGCGCGAAGACGACCCCGGCACGCTCAGCCGCCACCGCCGCGGTGAGCCCAGCTGCCGCCTTGCCAACGGCCGCCACCTTGCCCATTT
The DNA here is from genome assembly GCA_016793525.1 of Archangium sp. The sequence goes on from JAEUJT010000369.1 coordinate 923, forward strand.
TGGCGACCTTGCTCACCTTGCTGGCCGTGGACCCCGCCTTGCCCAGCTTACTCAGCGCGCTCAGCAGCCCGGCCTCGCTCGTCGACGCGGCGACCACACACCCAAACGCCACCATCCGTGCCCACCGTGCAGTCATTCGTCCTCCGTGCGCTGAGTGGAATGGCATAGTCCGACCTATGGCGCGCAACGAACCGATTGGTGACTTGGTCGACCGACTCGAGCTGCCGTTCAACTCCCTGGGCATCGACCCCTACGGCGTCTCGAAGAAACACCTCGCGGTGTTCTTCACCGTCTTGGGCGTGCTGTACCGGCGCTACTTCCGCGTGCGCGCCGAGGGCATTCACCACGTGCCGCAGCGTGGCCGGGCGATGTTGGTGGGCAACCACTCCGGCGGCTACGCGCTCGACGGCGCCATGGTCATCGCCTCGATGCTCTTCGAGATGGAGCCCCCGCGCCTCGCCCAAGGCATGGCCGAGAAGTTCATCAACGCAATGCCCATTGGCTCCACCTGGTCGAGCCGCACCGGCCAGCTCACCGGCCTGCCCGAACACGCCGAGCGCCTGCTCCTCGACGACCGGCTGCTGATGGTGTTTCCCGAAGGGGCGCGCGGCACGGCGAAGCTCTACAAAGACCGCTTCAGCCTGGTCGACTTCGGCACGGGCTTCATGCGCCTCGCGCTGAAAACGAAAACGCCCATCGTTCCCCACGGCTTCGTCGGCGGCGGCGACGCGGTGCCGGTCATCTACAACTCCAAGCTGCTGGGCAAGCTGCTGGGCGTGCCCTACGTGCCCTTCACCCCGTACGGCCTCGCCGCGCCGCTGCCGGTGAACTTCGAGGTGCACTACGGCGAGCCGATGCGCTTCGAGGGCACGGGCGACGAAGACGACTCGGTCATCAAGGGCTACGTCGACCAGGTGAAGGCGCGCATCGCCGAGCTCATCGCGCAGGCGCGTTCCCGTCGGGCGCTGCGCGGCGGAGGTGCGTCATGAAGGTGCTCATCGCCGGCATCGCTGGCTCTCTCGCCCGGTTGGTGGCGGTGGCGCTGCGCGACGCAGGGCACCAGGTGGTGGGGCTCGACCGCCGGCCGTGGAAAGACGCGCCGAAGGGCATCGAGGTGCACCAGGCCGACGTGCGCAAGCGCGCCGCCGAAGATGTGTTCCGCCGCCTCAGGCCGGAGTGCGTGGTGCACATGGCCACCGTCAACGCGCTGTCGGCCGGTGGAGAAGAGCGCGCCCGCATCAACGTCGGCGGCACGCGCGCGCTGTTCGAGCACGCGAAGAACCACGGCGTGAAGCACTTCATCTTCGTCGGCCGGCACACGTATTACGGCGCGGGAGCCGACTCGGCGCTGTACCACGTCGAAGACGAGCCGCCGCAGGGCATGGGCGTGTACCCCGAGCTCGCCGACCTCATCGCCGCCGACCTGTTCGCCTCGAACGCGCTGTGGAGAGACCCGGGCCTCGCCACCACCGTGCTGCGCCTCGTCTACACGCTGGGCCCGTCGAAACAGGGCACGTTGGCGTCGTTCCTTCGCGGCAAGCGGGTGCCTATGGTGTTCGGCTACGACCCGCTCTTTCAGTTTCTCGAAGAAGGCGACGTGTCACGCGCCATTTCGCTCGCGGTGGAGAAGCGCCCGCGTGGAGTGTTCAACGTCGCCGGCCCGAACCCGGTGCCGCTGAGCACCATCGCCGCGCAGACGGGCCGCACGGTGGTGCCGCTCCCGGAGCCCCTGATCCGCCAGCTCCTCGGCCGCTTCGGCTTCCCCAACTTGCCGCCGGGCGCGCTCGAGCACATCAAGTTCCCGGTGGTCGTCGACGCGTCGTCGTTCAAGCGGGTGACGGGCTTCGCGCACACCGTCGACGAGGTGGAGACGTTGCGGCGTTACCGCCAGCTCACCGCCAACACGGCATGAGCCGGCGCGGCAAGTTTTCGAGCAGCTCGGTTGGGAAAGTGGATCGATGGTGGCGCGTGGGTAGATCCATCGACACCCATGGCCGAAATCATCGACCTGTCGCTCGTCGCCGAATCCCGCAAGACGCTGAAGACGCTGCTCGAGGCGCGAGGCATCAACTACTTCTTGAGCCACGACGCGCGAACGCCGTTTCGCCTCGAGCCAAGCAAGGTGGACCTGGTGGTGCGCACCGCCGCCAAGCTCGGAGCGGGCAAGCAGCGCAAGACGCCGCCCGCCGCGTACGAGCACGCCCGCACCCTGGTGCGCCGAGAGCTGATCCGCCGGGTGGTCGCCGAGATGCTGCAGACCGGCTTGTAGGCCGAGGCGCCGACACATGAGCGGGCTGCTCATCTGGCCCGGCGTGCCGTACCCGCTGGGCGCGACCTTCGACGGCACCGGCGTGAACTTCGCCGTGTTCTCCGAGCACGCGACGTCGGTGCAGCTGTGCCTCTTCGACCCGGCTGATCCACAGCGCGAGGTGTCGCGGCTGCCGCTCGTCGACCAGACCAACCACGTGTTCCACGGCTACGTGCCGGGCCTGCCCGCAGGCACGCCGTACGGGTTTCGCGTCGACGGGCCGTGGCACCCCGAGCGCGGGCACCGCTTCAACCCGAACAAGCTGCTCGTCGACCCCTACTCGCGCGCCATCACCGGCAAGCCCGACTGGAAAGCGCCCCTCTGCGGCCACCGCGTCGAGCTGAGCAAAGAGGTGCGCGACC
>JAEUJT010000309.1 GCA_016793525.1 Archangium sp.
CGACACCAACGCCCTGACGCCGGGGTGATCGGCGCTGCCGCGGGTTGGTCACCAGGGGCCGCAAAGCCCGGTGAATCGGCCCTGAATGTCAGTGGGCCATGGTAGATGCCTGGTGACACTCGCAGTGGCCGGTCCGTGGTGGTCCGGTCGTCACCGAAAGGCAGGCAGGGCATATGGCTGGCGGAATCAACAAGGTCATTCTCATCGGCAACCTCGGAGCGGACCCAGAAGTACGCTTCACCCCCTCGGGCTCGGCGGTCGCGAACTTTCGCATCGCCACCAACGAGAGCTGGGTCGACAAGAACCAACAGAAGCAAGAGCGCACCGAATGGCACCGCATCGTGGTGTGGGGCAAGTTGGCCGAGCTCTGCGGCGAGTACTTGAAGAAGGGCCGCCAGTGCTACGTCGAGGGCCGCCTCCAGACCCGCGAGTGGAACGACAAAGAGGGCAAGAAGAACTACACGACTGAAATCGTCGCCAACACCGTGCAGTTCCTCGGTGGCGCGGGCGGCGCTGGCGCATCAGGTGGCTCGGGCCGCGGCGCGAGCGACTTCGGCGGTGGCAGCCCACCCCCAAATGACGACATGGGCCCTCCCCCCACCGCCGGGGGAGATGACATTCCCTTCTGAAATCTCGTAGGGTCGCCTCGACGGAGAGCGCGGCCGGCGCTCGAGTTGATGGTCGCTGACGTTTGCGACACTTGACGAAGCGCTGGCCTTCTGTTTTTTGCGCGTCCGTCGATGAAGAGCAGATTTGGTTACATTTCCTTGCAGTTCCCTCTTGCCCTCAGTGCCCGGACTGATCGGCACTTTTGATTTCGGAGCAATCTCGATGAATTTCAAAGTTTTGGCACTCGGCGCCGCGCTTGGCTTCGCCATCGCCGTGGTGCCCTCGTGCGGCACGCCAAAGTGCAGCACGGCGAACTGTAAGGGCTGCTGCAGCAGCGACAACAAGTGCGTCCCCAACCCCAGCAACACGAACAACACCACGTGTGGCACGTCGGGCGGCAGCTGCGTCGACTGCACCAAGACCAACCAGGTCTGCAACGCCACCGCGTTCCAGTGCGCTGACACCACCACCGGCGGCGGCGGAGGCACCGGCGGCGGTACGGGCGGCGGCACCGGCGGCGGCGGCAGCACGACCTGCGCGGGCTGCACCTTGCCGAGCGGCTTGTGCCTCAGCATGCCCACCACGACCAACTGCGGCACTGGCGGCGCGGCCTGCGCTCCTTGCGCCACGGGCCAGCTCTGCAACAGCGGCGCGTGTGAGACGCCTGACTCCGGCACGATCGCCGGCGCCATCGGCTCGCCCTGCAACAGCGCGTCTGACTGCGTGAATGTGCCCCTCGAGCCCGGCTTCCAGGCCATCTGCAAGAAGCAGACGATTCCGGGCAACAACGCGTACCCGCAGGGCTACTGCACCCGTCGGTGCCTGAGCGACGACAGCTGCCGAGCTGGCACTGGAAACGCCGGCAACCTCTGCATGTACTTGCTCGGGCCCTTCGGTGAGCAAGAGAACGTCTGCTTGAAGGCGTGCCCGGGTCCCCGCGGTTCGTGCAACCGTGACGGCTACGAGTGCATCGACTTCGCGCCCCTGACCGGCAGCCCGACCCCTGAAGCCGTCTGCTGGATCCTCCCTGACGGCGGCCTGCCCGACGAGTGGGACGCTGGCCCGGGCAACTCGGCCGGCGGCGCCGGCACGGAGTGCACGCTCGACACCGAGTGTGGCGCGCAGCCTGAGTTCCAGTGCATTCCCGGCGCGTTCCCCGACGGTGGCGCGACGCCGTTCCCTGGTGGCCTCTGCGTGGGCGACTGCGGCGGCTCGTTGCTGAACAGCTTCTGCGGCGACGGTGGCCTCTGCGTGCCGTACCGCCAGCAGGCGACGGGTGGCGACTTGGTGGTGTGGCAGTGCAGCGAAGGCTGCAACCCCTCGGCGGCCAGCACGTGCCACCGCAGCGGGTACATCTGCGACCCCATTGGCACGAGCACGACGTTCGGTACGTGCTCCCCCGACTGCCGAATCACCCCGGCCATCTGCGGTGGCGGCACGTGCGTGCAGGCGACCGGCCGCTGCCAATAAGCAGACGAGTCACCTGACGTTGTGACTTCGAGGGGGTGGCGCCGCAGCCAGGCGCCACCCCCTCTTTTTTCGCGGTACACTTGGGCCGCATGTCTCGGTCTTCGGCAGATGGTGTCGCGCGGGCGCTCCTGCCCCGACATGACATTCAAATCTCGGTGGCCGTCGCCACCCACGCGGCGCGGCTGGGGCGCGAAAAACACCAGCTGCGCGCGGCGGCAGCGGCGCTCCTCGGCCAGGGGCTGACGGGGGCGGCGCTGGTGGCGTCGCTGCAGAAGAACGAGAGCCGCATCAACCTGCAGGTGGCCTGTGACGGGCCGCTGCGCGGGCTGTTCGTCGATGCGTCGTCGACGACGGGCGACGTGCGCGGGTACGTGAAGAACCCGTTCGCCGAGGTCGAGCTGAGCAACGGCCCGTTCCGCTGGCGCGGCGCGCTGGGCAACGCCGGGTACCTGGCGGTGCTGCGCGACATCGGCAAGGGCGAGTTCTACCGCTCGTCGGTCGAGCTCACCGCGATGAGCCTCGCCGAAGACCTGAATCACTACTTCGAGACCTCCGATCAGGTCGCCACCCGGGTGGCCATCGATCTGGTGCGCGCCGGCGACGAGGGGCTCGGCGCGGTGGGCGGGGTGCTGGTGCAGGCGCTCCCCAACGGAGACGCGGCGCGGGTCGCCGAGCTCGGTTCGACGCTCCCGGCAGCGCTGGTCCGCGCGCTGAACGAGCCTCAGCCGCTGACGGCCACGTCGCTGCTGGCCACCCTCTTCCCCGCCGACGAGGTCGACGTCACCTTCACCGGGCCGCTCCAGTGGCGCTGCACCTGCTCGAAGGCGCGTGTGATGGAGACGTTGGCGGCGCTCGGCCGCGCCGAGGTGCAAGACCTGCTCGACACGCAGGGCAGCGCGGCCATCGTCTGTCAGTTCTGCGCCACCCGCCACGAGGCGACGTTTCACGATCTGGTGACGTTGCTCGAGTCGATGGGCGGCGCGCCGACAAAGAACTGAATACCGAGGGGCCGCCGGGCAGCGCCAACCCCGGCATGCGCTACGAAGATGCGCGACGTTACGGCGAGAGCTTGCCGCCGCCGACCGCGCGCCACCACGGGTCGAGGCGGTCGACGCGTTCGGGCTCCACCGGCGCTCCCAGCTGAGGCATCACCAGCGGGGGCGCGACCGTGCCGGCGAGGCGCACCAAGGTCTCCGCCGGCTCGTCCCACGCGTGGAGCGCCAGGTTGAAGGTGCCCCAGTGCACCGGCAGGAGGCGCCCGCCGCCGAGCAGCTCGAAGGCCTTGAGCGCGTTCTCTGGGCCGAGGTGAATGTCGCCCCACGCGGGGTGCCACGCGCCGACCTCGAGCATCACCAGGTCGAACGGGCCGAGGCGCTGGCGAATTTCGGCGTACTCCGGGGTCAGCCCGGTATCGCCGCTGAAGAAGACGCGGTGCTTCGGGCCGCGCATCGCGAAGGAGCTCCACAACGTGCCGTTGCGCACCAGGCCCCGCCCAGAGAAATGCTGCGAAGGCGCCGCGGTCACCGTCACGTCGTGTCGCGCGAGCCGCGCCTCTTCCCACCAGTCGAGCTCGATAATCCGCTCCGGGGGAACACCGAGCCCCTCCAGATGCGCCCCCACGCCGAGCGAGGTGTAGAACGGCACGTCGAGCGCGGCCAGCTGGGTGATGGTGGGCGCGTCGAGGTGATCGTAGTGATCGTGCGACACGATGATCGCGTCGAGCGGCGGCAGCGCGGCAATCGACACCGGCACGGGCTGAAAGCGCTTCGGCCCGGCGAAGCTCAAGGGAGACGCCCGCTCGCCCCACACCGGGTCGGTCAGAATGCGCGCCCCGTCGAGCTCGACGAGCACCGTCGAATGCCCCAGCCAGGTGGTGCGCAACCCCGTCTCCGGCGGCGCGGCCCAAGTCGCGAGCGGGTTGTGCGACGGGAGCGGCCCAGGCGGGGCGCGAGCGACATCACCAGTGAAGTACTCCCCGATGGTGGAGAAGGTGGTGCCGGGCTTGAGCCCTGAGCCCACGCCCGAGGTGTTGCGAAACGCGCCGTCGACGAAGCGCTTCGACGCAGCGGTTCGCTCCAAGCGGAGACCTGCGGCGCGCACGAGTGACTTCGACATGGTGGGTCCTCTCCGGTGTTTCAGCTCGGGGTCGGCTCGGGCTTCTCGTCGCGATCGGGGCGGGCCCGGCGCTCCTTCGCGCGGCGAACCGCCCCGGAGAGGATCTCCCCGATGAGCGTCGCGTAGTCCATGCCCGCGCCCTGGGCGATGAGCACCAGATCGCTCCACCCCGGGGTGAGGCCCGGCAGCGGGTTGCACTCGAGAAAGTAGATGCGCCCGGCCTCGTTGAGGCGAAAGTCGATGCGCGCCACGTCGCGGCAGCCCAACGCCATGAAGGCGGAGCGGGCGGCGGTCTTCAGGCGCTCCAGCGGGCCGGCGTCGAGCTTGGCGGGCACCTCGTAGCGAATGCGATCGTTCACCTCGAGCTTGTCCTCGAACTTGTAGATGGGCGTCTTGTCGGCCTTGTTGGTGAAGACGATCTCCATCGGGGGCAGCACTTTGGGCCTGCGCTCGCCGAGCAACCCCACGGTGAATTCGCGCCCGCGAATGTACTCTTCGACCAGCGCCGGCTGCTGGTAGCGATCGACCAGCTCGCGCACCACCTCGCGCAGCTCGGCCTCGGAGTGGCACACGCTTTTGCCGATGACGCCTTTGCTCGACCCTTCGGCCACGGGCTTCACCATCAGCGGCCAGCGGGTGAACTGCTTGTCGAGGCGCTCGCGCCCGGTGGTCATCAACTGAAAGTCAGGCGTATCGACCCCTGCCGCGCGCACCACCTTCTTCGCCAGCGCCTTGTCGAGCGCGAGGCTGAGCGTCGCCGGGTCGGAGCCGGTGTACGGAATGTCGAGCAGCTCGAGGAGCGCCGGCACCTGGCTCTCCCGGTTTCGCCCGCGAAAGCCCTCGGCGATGTTGAACACCACGTCGACCGGCGTGGCGGACAGCAGCATGGGCAGGTCGGCCGTGGCCTCCAGGTCGACCACCTCGTGGCCGTGCGAAGCGATGGCGACGCGAATGGCCTGCAGCGTCGAGGGGGCGTCGTATTCCGCTTCGTGATCGTGTTGCCCGTCGGCGGTCGGCTTGACCCGCTTCACGTTGAAGGTGAAGCCCACCCGCAGCGGCCCCCTCCGTGCGGGGCGAGACGAGGGGCGGCTGCGCTCCTTCACCTTGC
>JAEUJT010000312.1 GCA_016793525.1 Archangium sp.
CCGACCTCCATCGTGCGTGCCGCGTGGCAGAACCTTCGCGCCGGGAGAGTGGTGGCGGGAGGCTCCACCATCACCCAGCAGCTCGCGCGCGCGCTGGTGCCGAGGCCGCGCACGTTCTTGGGCAAGGTGCAGGAGGCTGCGTGGGCTCTTCGGCTCGAAGCGCACCTCACGAAGCGTGAAATTTTCACCCAGTACGTGAACCGCGTACCTCTGGGGAACAACACCGTCGGCGTGGCGGCTGCGTCAGAGGTGTACTTCGGCACGCTCCCGCAGCACGTGTCGCTCGGCCAAGCCGCGCTGTTGGCGTCGATTCCCCGAGGGCCGACCGCATACAACCCGCTCCGCGCAGGGCCGCGTGTCGAGGCTCGCAGGCAGTGGGTGCTGGGCCGCTTGGAGGCGACGGCGCTCGCGTCGTCCACCGACGTCGCTGCTGCGCGTACCTCGGCGCTCGACGTGTCACACGTCGCTACTTCGTTTCGTGCGCCGCACTTTGTTGACGCGGTGTTGTCGCAGCGTGCCGCCTTGGGGCTGAGTGACGCCACGACCATTCACACCTCGCTCGACGGCCAGCTGCAGGCCGATGTCGAAGCGTTGGTGGCACGCGAGGTGTCGCACCTGGTGGAGCGTCGCGTCTCTAACGCCGCCGTCGTTGTCATCGACAACGCGACCGACGAGGTACTGGCCTACGTCGGGAGCGCTGATTTCTTTTCGGCGGTGAGCGAAGGCCAGAACGACGGCGTGCAGATGCGGCGCCAGCCAGGGTCGGCACTGAAGCCCTTCATCTACGCCGAGGCCTTTCGCCGCGGCGAGTACACCCCGGCCACCGTTATCGCCGACGTGGAGACAGCGTTCGGCTCGTCGAAGGGCGCCTATGCCCCGAAAAATTATGATCGTCGGGTGCACGGGCCCGTGCGCGCGCGGCAGGCGCTGGCGAACTCGTACAACGTGCCAGCAGTGAAGGTCGCCGAAGACGTCGGCGTGTTGACCGCACTCACGGTGCTGCGCCGGGCCGGCTTCGAGTCGCTGCGCAAAGACGCTGAGCACTACGGGCTCGGGCTGGTGCTGGGCAACGGAGAGGTCTCGCTCTGGGAAGCAGCGCGCGCGTACGCAGGGCTTTCTCGTGGCGGCTGGGTGCGCCCGCTGCGGCCTGTGCTCGAGGCATCGAGTGCCAATGGTGTCGCGGTGACGCCGGTCGAGTCGTTTCATGCGCGCCGCTTCGGTGACGCCCGCGCGGTCGCGCTGGTGACGCACATCTTGGCTGACAACTCCGCGCGCGCTGCCGCCTTCGGGTTGGACAACGCGCTGCGCCTGCCATTCCCCGTGGCGGCGAAGACGGGCACCTCGAAGGGCTACTCCGACAACTGGACGGTGGGCTTCACCCGCGAACGCACGGTGGCGGTGTGGGCGGGGAACTTCGACGGCACGCCCATGGTGCAGGTCTCGGGCATCACCGGCGCGGGCCCGCTCTTCAACGCGGTGATGGAGCGCGCGATGCGTGGCCTTCGCCCCTCGCCGTTGGTGGACATGCGCGGGCTCGAGCAGGTGCACATCTGCCCGCTGTCGGGCGAGCTCGCTGGGCCGCAGTGTCCCGCGGCGATGAATGAAGTCTTCCTCCCGGGCACCGCTCCGACGTCGTCCTGCGCCGTGCACCGCGAGGTCGACGCGCAACTGGCCAGTCAGCTGCGCGCTCGGTGTGACGCGGTGGCATCGCGCGATGGGCGAATCACCGACGTCGGTCTCGATTTCTATGACTGGGCTCGCAACGAGGGCCTCACCCCGGAGCCATGGCTCGCTCGGCTGTGCGCGGAGCCGACGGTGAAAGACGCGGCGGTGCGCATTCTCCACCCCGCGTCGGGCGACGAGTTCCTGATGGTGAGCGACTTACCCACGGTGGATCAGGCCATTCCGCTTCGGGTCCGCGCCGCTCCGTCTTCTGGTCGACTCGGTGTTCGCCTCGATGGACGTACCTTGGCTCCGCTCGAGCCTCCGTACACCTCTCGGATCCCCGTCAGCCCAGGCCGCCACCTGCTCGAGGTGACCGATGTCTCGGGGACAGCGCTGACGCAGGTGCGCTACCTGGTGCGCGGAGAGACGTCGCTTCGTTGATTCAGACCCAGGTACCCGCGCATCAAGCGGCTCAGCTCGGTCGCGAGCGTGTCGTCGTCGAGCGTGTCGGGCCGCGGGAAGATGCCATCGTGGGTCAGGCTGTGCACTGCGTTGGCGAGCACGTGCGCGACAAGATCAAGGTCTCTCCCCGCGAGCGCGCCGCGGTGCCGCTCGAGTACGGCGTGGAGGAACTCTCCCGCGCGTTGGGCCTTGTCCTTCAACGACTCGAACCGCCCGAGGTGCTGCAGCGAGGCCAGCGTGTGGCGCATCAGTGAGCCCTCCGCACGCTGGAACGCGAGGAGCGAGCGCACCACTTCGTCGAGTGTGTCGCCGAGCGTGGCGTTCTCGGGCAGCTGGGCGAAGCGCTCGAGGTGAAACGCCAGCTCGCGCTGCGACTGGCGCTCGACGATCTCCGCGACGAGCGACTCCTTGTCGGGGAAGTATTGGTACAGCGAGCCGGGGCTGACGCCGGCGACCGAGGCCACCTCGTTCATCGTGAACCGGTCCCACCCGCGCGCCATCAGAACGCGAGACCCCGCCTCGACGATGGCATCGACCAGCGCCTTGGAGCGCCGCTGCGCCGGGCGTCGCCGAGGTTGTAGCCGCGCGGGCAGCGCCTTCT
>JAEUJT010000364.1 GCA_016793525.1 Archangium sp.
TCGCCGGTGTGGCGCTGCTCCGGCCCGGCGTCGTGGAGCGGGTCTTTCAGCGAGGGGAAGCTGACGTACAGCACCGGCGCGTCGGTCAGCTCGCCGTGCTGCGAGACCCGCCACGCGTCGTCGTCGCTCCTCCACGTCTCGTAGAACCACTGGTTCGCCGCGCCCGCCCCTGCGCTGCGGATGTCGCCTTTGAAGCCCAGGTACAGGCACACGTGCGCCGAGGCCGGGGAGAGCGCCGCGACCTCACCCGCCCACGGCTGGGTGCGCACCGATTCGGGCAACAGCCGCTGCACGGTGGAGGCGATGCCCGCGGCGCTGATGACGCGCTTGGCTCGAATCTCCTGGCCGTTGGCGAGACGCACGCCGACCGCCGTGCCGCCCTCGAGGAGAATTTCTTTCACGTCAGTGGAGATGGCCGTGGCGCCTCCCGCATCGGCCACCGTCTGCAGCAACGTGCGGGCGATCTGCTGCGCGCCGCCGACGGGGTAAAAGCCGCCCCACAGAAAGTGCTTCACCACCAGCGCCTGCATCGCGAACGAGCTGCGGCTGGGTTTGGAGCCGTAGTACCCCCACTGGGCCGTCAGCACCGTGCGCAGCTTTTCGTCACGCGTCAGGCCATTCACCACCGCCTGGGTGTTGAGCTCGAGCGCGCGCTGCGCCTTGGCCGCGAGCATGGTGTCGACCCGGCTCAGCGACGGAGGCAGTGTTCGCGCGAGGTAATACGCCCGCATGCCCGAGGCGATGTCCTTCACCTGCGCGAAGTAGCCGTCGATGGCCGCCGCTTCGTTGGGGAACGCCGCGACCAGGTTCTCGCGGAAAGCGATGGGGTTGTCGGGGAAGTCGAGCGTCAGGCCTCCGGGGAACTCGAACGTGTCGTACACGCTGCCGAGGCTCGCCCACTGCAGCGCGCCGCCGGTGAGCGCGTGGAGCAAGCGGCCGGTGAGGCTGCGCATGGTGACTTCACCAACCGCGTGCACGCCGACGTCCCACCGGTAGCCGGGGCGCTTGAAGGTGTGGGTGAAGCCTCCGGGCTCGTAGTGCTGCTCGAGCACCAGCACCCGGCGCCCAACTTTCGCCAGCAGCGCCGCCGCGGTCATGCCCCCCATGCCCGAGCCGATGACGATGTCGTCCCATGGGCCGGGTGGAACGTCGCGGCTCCACGGGCGAGGGCGGGTAGGTGTCATTGACGCACCATTTCAAAGACCCGTGGATGCTGGGTTTCGAGCAGCGTTTGCCCAAAAATTGGCAAGTCCTCCATGGCGACCTTGGAGATCCACCCTGTTGGCTCAACGAAGGGAGTGGCACGTGAGCTGCTATCGGAATTCTCCGCTACTGACGTCAACTCAAACGGGGAGCGAACCATGGCGAAGAACGCAAAAGGGACTGCAAAAGGCGAAGTCACGAAGCTCAGCAAGAAGCAGATGAAGGCGATGATGGGCGGAATCAAGTGCAATGGCGTCGACTACGGTCTCAATTTGACCGTCTCTGACATTCGGGGCCCTGTTTACAGCCTCAAGCTCGGTGGCTCCACGGGCAAGCTCATCGCCGTCTGCACCGGCAACGCCACCAATTGCGTGTGCGCGAGCGGGAGCGCCGGCATCGTCCTCACGCCTGGCGGCCTCCCCCCGCCGACGCTCTCGGGCAACACCGTGCTGCCGGGCAGTGGCGGTGGCGGTGGTATCGGTGTCGGTGGTCTCGGCCGGAAGTAGCGCGGCAGCGACGTTCCGAGCTTCTCATCGAAGGCCGAGATCGAGCTCACCCTCGATCTCGGTCTTTTTTTTCTGTGGCTCTTCGAAGTACGGGCCGGCTTCGAGCGACGGCGTTGTCTGCGACTACGCAGACATCTGGCGGCGGAACAAATCGAAGTACAGACCGCGGCGCTCCATGAGGGCGAAGTGGTTGCCGAGCTCGACCAGGTGGCCGTTGTCGAGCACCACGATGGTGTCGGCGTGCATGATGGTGTTGAGCCGGTGCGCGATGACAATGGTTGTCTTCTTGCGCTTCTTGATGCCGCGCACGATGCGCTGCTCCGAAATGGCGTCGAGCGCCGAGGTCGCCTCGTCCATCACCAGAATTGGCGGGTCTCGGTAAAACGCGCGCGCGATGTTGAGGCGCTGCCGCTGCCCACCCGACAGCCCCGAGCCACCTTCGCCCAGCAGCGTCGAGTAGCCGTCGGGCAGCTTGGCGATGAATTCGTGCGCGTCGGCGGCCACCGCGGCCTCCATCACTCGGTTGAATGACGGGCTGGGGTCTCCGAGCGCGATGTTCTCGAGAATGCTGCCCGAGAAGACGCTGTTGTCTTGAACGATGACGCCCACCTGGCGGCGCACCCAGTCGAGCGGCGCCTGCGAGGTGTCGACGCCGTCGATGAACACCTTGCCCTGCGTCGGCGCGTAGAGGTGGTTGATCATGTACCCGAGCGTCGTCTTGCCCGAGCCGCTGCGCCCCACGAAGGCCACCGTCGAGCCTGGCTCGACCTTGATCGAGATGTCTTCGAGCACCTGCGGCGACAAGTCTCCGCCGTACTGGAAGCCAACGCCGCGCAGCTCGATGCCTCCCTTGGCCGTCGACGGCGGCGGGGCCACATCGTCGCCCTCTTCGTCGCGCTCTTCTGACGGCGAGGTCACCACGTCGTCGATGCGCGTCAGCGAGCGCGACAGCTCCTTCATCGACGACCACTCCTGCACGATGGAAAAGAGCGGCCCCAGCACGCTGCCGAGGAGGGTGTTCACCGCCACCACCTGGCCCAGCGTCAGCTCTTGGCGCATGTAGAGCAGCGCCGTCACCACCAGGAACACCAGCGCCGACAGCGCCTGCAAGAAGCCGCTGAACGACTGTACGAAGCCCGACCAGTTCAAGAACTCCAGCCGCAGCTTCAGCCCCTCGGCCACCGCGTGTTGCCAGCGCCAGCGCGCCGTCACCGTGGCGTCGAGCGACTTGATGGTCTCGAGGCTGCTGAAGTGTTCGAACGTGAGGCTCGCCACCTTGCCGCCCGCCTTGAAGCCCTTGGTCAGGTTGAGGTTGAGCCGCTTGTTCATCAGCACCACCACCGCCACCAGCGGCACCAGGCACAGCACTACCAGGCCCACCAGCTTCCACTGGTAGGCCGCGAGAATGGCGATGTACGCGGTCGCGGTCAGCGCGTTGATGAGCAGCGAGGGAAACTTCGACGTCGCGAACTCCCGCACTTCGCGCAGCTGATCGAGCCGGGTGGTGATGTCGCCTACCCGCCGCACCGCGAAGAACGCCAGCGGCAGCGACAACACGTGTTTCATGAACAGCGTCGAGAACTTCGCGTCGAGCCGGCTCGCCAGGTGCGTCGTCAGGTACCCGCGCACCCAGCTCGCCAGGCCCGACACGCCGTTGAGCACCAGCACGCCGAGCGCCAGCGCGTTGAGCAGCCCCTTCTTCTGCTCGACCAGCACCGCGTCGAACACGAACTGCAGGAACAGCGGCGTGGCCAACCCCAACACGAAGGTCAGCAGCGAGACGAGCACGATTTCGCCCAGCTGCGCCCACGAGCCGTTGAGGAGCGCGCCGTACTTCCACAGCTCTTGCCGGCTCTCGGGGAACGTCTGCAGCCGCTCGGTGGGCTTCAGCAGCAGCGCGACCTGCGAGTAGTCTTTCTGAAAGTCGTCGAGCGAGCGCTCCACCAGGCCCATGGCCGGGTCGCCCACCTTCACCCGCTTGTCGTCGAACTCGTAGACGACCACGAAGTGGTACTCGCAGAGCGCGATGAAGGGGAGCCGCAGCCCCTCGAGCCCCTTGAGCGACGCCATCACGCCGATGGCCTCGAACCCGACGTGGCTCGCCGCCTGCTTCAGCGCCAGCATCGACGCGCCGTCTTTCGATACCTGCACCAGCGAGCGGAACGACGCGACCGTCACGTGGCGCCCGTAGAACTGGGTCACCATCGACATGCAGGCCGCGCCGCAGTCCATCTCCTCGTGCTGCAACACGATGGGCCGCTTGCGCCGGCGCAGCTTGGCCAGCTCGTCCTCGTCGCACTGAAAATGCTCGACCTCGAGCCCGTCGTCGTCGTCTTCGTCGTCGAGCACCTTGGGCGTGTCGGCGTTGGCCGGCGCCTGCGTTTGGCTCTGCTTGAGCGACTGCGACGCCTCGGCCGAGGTGAACGGGTCGGCGAACGCGAGGAACTGCTGCGCCTTGGCTGGGTTCACCAGCTGCGGCCACTGCTCGCGCGACACCAGCCACACCCGGGTGTGCGCTTTGATGTCCCAGGTCACGCCGCTCTGGCCGCCGATGAGCAGGTAGTCGCCGGGCGCGTAGCTGGCGATGACCCGCGGCCTCGGCCCCTCGGAGCTCAGCGTCAGGCCGCCCTCATGCACCACCGCCAAGAAGGCCTTCGCCGGGCGCGCCTCTGACGAGGTCTGGAGCGGGGTGAGCGCCAGCGCGGCGATGGTGAGCTCGATCTCCAGCTCGGAGAACCCAAAGAAGCGCAGGTCGGTCGCCAGCTTCTCGAGCTCGGCGTGTTCGCTGGTGCGCGTGACATAGTCGCGCAGCTTGGGCGTCTGCTCCAAGATGGTGTCGAAGGCGCCTCGAGCGAAAGACAGCACCGCGCACGGCGTCTCCGCGTACCAGTCGTTCTGCCAGTGGGTCTCGTTGGTGAGCAGCGTGCGCAGCTCGATGACCCGCCCGGCGCTCACCTGCCCGCGCGGCACGGTGCGGTCGAAGCGCGCGAAGAGCGAGACCTCGCCCGAGAAGACGAGCGACACCTGGTTCGGCTGGGTCGAGCGCTTGATCGGCTGGCCCGCCGAGTACGCCTCGAAGGTCGCGTCGCTCAGCAGCAGCTGCCGCTGCGCCGGGGTGAGCAGCACCGCCAGCGACCATCGCGCCTCGAGCTGCGCCGCTGTGGGGAGGTTCGCCGCCATCGCGTTCCTTCACGACTCCGGGGTGTTGAGCTGGTGCTCGAACAGCTCGGCGTAGTGACCGCCCCGCTCGAGCAACTCGGTGTGGGTGCCGTCTTCGACGATCTGCCCGTCGCGCATCACCAAGATGCGGTCGGCGTTGCGAATGGTGGAGAGCCGGTGCGCGATGACGATGCTCGTCTTGCCCTTGAGAATCTCGCGCATGCTGTCGACCACCGCCTGCTCGCTCTCGGCGTCGAGCGCGCTGGTCGCCTCGTCCATGATCATGATCTGCGGCGCGCGGTAGAGCGTACGAGCGATGGCGAGCCGCTGCTTCTGGCCACCAGACAGGCCCATGCCACCTTCACCGAGGAACTGCTTCATGCCCATCGGCATCTCGTCGATGAAGCCGCTCGCGTGCGCGTCATTCGCCGCCGCCATCACCCGGGCGCCTTCGGGCGCGTCGTCGCCGTACGCAATGTTGTCTTCGAGCGTGCCCTGGAACAGGTCGTTGCCCTGCATGATGTAGCCGATCTGCCGGCGCAGCGAGGGCAGCGACACGAAGGTGCTGTCGAACTGGTCGTAGAGCATGCGCCCGCTCGACGGCCGCACGTTGCCCGCGATGAGGTTCGCCAGCGTCGTCTTGCCGCAGCCGCTGCGCCCCACGATGGCCACCACCTGCTGGGGAAAGATGGTGAGCGACACGTCGCGCAGCACCCAGTCGTTGCTCGACGGGTACTTGAAGTGCACGTGCTCGAGCTTGATTTTGCCGCGCAGGGGGAAGCAGTGGGTGACGCTCGCGCGCTCGGGCGCGAACTCTTCGGGGGCGTTGAGAATGGTCGCCACGTTGTTCGTTGCCAGCTTGGTGCGCTGGTACTGGCCGAACAGCCCCGCGAAGCCGGTGAGCGCCCCCACCACCTGCCCCAGGTACGCGCTCGCCGCGAGAATGGCCCCCGGGCTCAAGCTGCCCTGCAACGCCAGGTTGCACACGAACCACAGCCCACCGACCCGCGCCATCGACCCGAGGAACTGCACCGCCCCCTCGAGCGCGCTCGACTGCAGGTTCGCCGTGGTCGAGAGCCGCAGCCCGGTGACGAAGGCGTCGCAGTAGCGGCGCAACATCGCCTTCTCGGCCCGTGAGGCCTTCACCGTGGTGATGGCCGACAGCTGCTCGGTGACGAGGCTTTTGCGCAGCGTCTCGTAGGCGTAGGCGCCGCTCAGGCGCTTCATCACGTACATGCCCGCGCCGATCTGAAGCGCCATCACCGTGACGCCGAGGCCCAGCGCCAGCACCGCCACCGAGGCGCTGTAGCTCGCCAGCAGCGCCACGTAGAGAAACACCGCCGCGCCCTGGGTCACCGCGTTGAGCGTGCTGCCCGACACGAAGCCGCGAATCTGCTCGAGCTCGCCGAGGCGGGTGAGCATCTCGCCCGCCTTGCGGTTCGAGAAGAACGACAGCGGCGTGCCGAGCGCCCGGCGGTAGAGCAGGCCCTGCAGGTCGTAGTCGACCTCCATCAACGCGCGCGACAGCACGCGGTTGCCCACGAAGTCGACCGCGGCTTGCAGCAGCGCCACGATGGCGTAGCCCGCCGCCAGCCCCCACAGCACCTGCGTGTCGCGCAGGGTGAGCACGTCATCGAGCAGGTGCTCCATGAACTTCGGCTGCGCGGCGCCGAGCATCATCTCGATGAGCGACAACACCCCGACGATGATGAGCGCGGTGCGGTGCTCGAGCACCTTCGTCGCCATGGTGGTGAGTGGCGATTCACCTCGGGCCTGAGTCAGCGAGCCCTCGAGCACCCAGCCGTCGCTCTCGAGCGCCAGGTCGGCCCAGCTCACCTCGACGAAGCCGCGCACCGGATCATGGAGGAGGAACTGGTGGCGCTTCTCGTCGTTCGCCAACAGCACGACCAACCGCTCTCCCAGCCGCGTCAGCACCGGTAACGCCAGGCCGGTGTCGGAGTCGGGCGCCCAGCGCCGCAGCCGCGTCTGCACCCCGTACGGCTCGATGCAGGTGGCCAGCCGCAACGCGGTCACCCGGCCCAGGCCCTCGAGCTCTTCTTTGAGCGCGCCGAAGTTGCCCGACCGGCCCTTGAGCGAGAGGAAGTTCGCCACGCTTGCGGCGTAGGTGTGGTGGTCTTTCTCGGCCCGCACCAGCTCCGACAGGTCGGTGCCAAACCGCAGCTGGCTCAGCCACTTCTGCGACGCGGGTTTCCCCGGGAGCGGCGCCGCGGGGCGGTAGGCCGGGGCAACCGTCGTGCGCTCGCCCGCATACGCGAGGATGCACGGCTCGTCGTAGAGCGTCTCCAGCGTGTTCGAGTCGGGGTCGACCGAGCGCGAGAGAAAGGCGCGCAGCGGCTCGATGGGCGCCACGTGCATGCGCAGGTCTTGCAGCGGCACCGCCTCGTACGCCCAGCGGAACGGGCTCACCAGCGCCGCGCCACCGAAGTACGCGCCTTCGCCCAGCTCGACGGTGTTGCGGTCGAAGCGGTCACCCAGCTTCGTCAACCGCAGCGCGCCCGAGGCGACGAAGATGAAGTGTTCGCGCCAGGCCTCCAACGGCCGGCCCTGCGGCACCAGCTCGGTGTCGTCGCGCACGAGCGAGAAGAGCTCGACCACTTTGTCCATCGACAGGCCGGAGTCGACCAGCGCCTGGCGAAACTTGCGCAGCCCCGCCGACGCCGTAATCAACCGCAGGTAGTGCGCCACCTGCGGGTGCCGCTCGAGCAGCTGAATGAACTCCGCGCGCTCGAGAAACAGCACCGACGTGTTCTGCTCGGCGATGGCGGAGAAAGGGAACGAGCGGCCCAGCAGCAGCTCACGCAGCGCCAGCGAGCGCCCCGCCTTCAGAAAGCCCGCGGGCTGCGTCTCACCCCGGCGGTCGACGGTGCTCAGCTGCAGCCCGCCGGAGAGCGGGAGGATGAGCTGCTTGATCTCGGTGTTCTGCCGGCAGATGGCCTGGCCCTTCGCCACCACCCGAATCGCGCCGCGCTCGACCAGCAGCTTGCCCAACCCCGGCACCACCGAGAGCAGCGACTTCGCCCAGATCTCCTCGAGAATGCGCGAGCGCCGGCCGTCGAACGTGGGCGCCGGAGCGGCTTTCGCGCTCTCAGCCCTCAATTGCGCACCAACTCGTCACCCACGTTGAGCAGCTTGCGCACCGCCACCGAGAGCACCGACTCGTGGCGGGTGACGACGAGGCCCTCGAGCGCCATGCCCAAGCGAAAAGGGTAGACCGTGCCCCCGCGCTGAAAGGCCTGGGTCTCGAGCCGCACCCGCACCGGGTACATGATCTGCCCGCTGTCTTTCGCCGCCAACCCGGTCGCCGGCACCGATTCGACCACGCCTCGCGCCACGCCGAACTGCCGCTCGGGCAGCGCCTCGAGCTTCACCACCACGGGCATTCCCTCGCGCACCTCGGCGATGTCTTTGTTGGCGATGTTCAGCTCGGCCACCAGCGGCGAGTTGAGCGGCACGAGCTGGAGCAGGTCTGAGCCGGCGCCCACCAGCTCGCCCCGCCCGCTGACTTTGATCTGCGTCACCACGCCGTCGATGGGCGCCACCGCTTTTTGCTGCGCGCGGAACTGGTCGAGCGTGGGCCCCAGCGACGCCAGCCGCACCTCGAGCCGGTCGAGCGTGCGGTCGACCGCCGACTGGAGCGACTGCTGCCGGTCGTAGATGAGGCTCTTCGCAGAGGACACCTCGTTGCCGAGCTGCTCGAGCTGGGGGGCCAACATCTCCTCGGCGTGGCGCCGGCGAATCTCCGCGATCTTCGCGCTCGCGACCGCGATTCGGCGGCGGGCCTCGGCGGTCATCTCAGGGAGCCGCGCCAGCTGCTGCACCGACGTCGCCAGGTCTTTGAACAGGTCTTGTACGCCGACGAGCGTCTCGCGAATGCCGCCCTGGTTTTCGGTGACGAAGCCATTTTGCGCGAGCTTCTCGACCCGTACCGTGCAGTCGGTGCAGGCGCCCTTTCGCAGCGCCGTCGCCACCAACAGCGCCTGCTGGAGATCTCCGCGCAGCCGCGTGTGCTCGTCTTCGGTGAGCTGATCATCGGCCACCACCAGCACGTCGCCCTGGTGCACCACCTGGCTTTCTTTCACCAGGAGCTCGCCGATGCGAATGCTCGTCTTCAGCCGAATCGGCACCGGCGGCTGCTCGCTCACCAACCCGCCGCGCGCGCTGATGGAAATGGCGATGGTGGCCCACGCGCCGTAGGCGACGAGCAGCGCCAGCGACGCAAGCAACACGTAGACGAAGCCGCGAATGAAGACCCGCGGGCGCTCGCGCACGAACTCGTCGGTCGCCCAGGGGACGCTCGTAGCCTCGTACACCAGGGTCTTGTCGCGCCGGCTCGCCATGTCTGAAGCGCGTTCTACCCGATGCCGTACTTCTTCAACCGATTCTGAAGCGTCTGGCGCGGCAGCTTGAGCCGACGGGCCACCTCGGAGTGGTTGTTCTCGCACTGGCGCAGCGCCACCTCGAGCAGCGACTTCTCGATCTCCTCGAGCGTCTCGTCGAGCCCGCGGCCGCTCGAGAAGCTTTCGTCGATGATGGCGCGCAGCCCGTTTTTGGTGCGGCGGGGGCGAATGAACTCGGCGCCGATGATCGAGGTGTCGGACAGCGCCACCGCGCGTTCGATGGTGTGCTCGAGCTCGCGAATGTTGCCCGGCCACGAGTGCTCCACCAGCGCCCGCATCGTCTCCTCGCTCAGCTGCTTGCGCGTGCCGGTGCTGCGCGCCAACCGGTCGAGGAAATACTGGGCCAGGGGCACGACGTCTTCGCGGCGCTGGCGCAGCGGCGGCACGTCGATTTGAACCACGTTGATGCGGTAGTAGAGGTCTTCGCGAAACAGCCCCTTGTCGATGAGCTCCTCGAGGTTGCGGTGGGTCGCGCAGATGAGCCGGAAGTTCGTCTGCCGCGGGGTATTTTCGCCGAGCCGCTCATAGCGGCGCTCCTGAATGACGCGCAGCAGCTTCACCTGAATCGACGCCGGCAGGTCGCCGATTTCGTCGAGGAACAGCGTGCCGCCGTTCGCCAACTCGACCCGCCCCTCGCGCGCCGTCTTCGCTCCCGTGAAGGCGCCAGCGGCGTGGCCGAAGAGCTCGGCCTCCATCAAATCGAAGGGAATGGCCGACAGGTTGGCGGTGACGAAGGGCGACTCCGCGCGGTGGCTCAGCCGGTGCGCCTCCTGCGCCAGGCGGCTCTTGCCCACGCCCGTCTCGCCGAGAATGGGAATGCTGGAGTCGGTCGGGGCCACCCGAGCCAACAGGTTGTGCACCGCGATGAGCGCGGTGGAAGGAGGGAGCGCCTCGGAAGGGTCGTTCATCTCAGATGAAAATCGCGGGCGACGTTGGAAGGACTCCTGCCGACTCTTGGGCACCGGCTGCCTGAGTTACGGCGCGATAAAGTGTAGCTAACCCTCGTGATCCAACGCACACCGCAGCGTGGCAAAAGCCCAGCCACCGCGCAGATGACGAAGGTCGGCGTTCGACAGCTTCAGCGGCCCCGAGCCGTCGAGCGAACCGGTCGTGGCGAAGCGTAACCACGCCGCTTCGCTGAGGGTTTGGGCCAGGCCCGAGAGCCAGCCGATGCTCGACTCGGTGATCTTCTCGACGATGGGTGACCCCGTTCCCAAGTGCCGGGTGACGATGTCGCGCAATGTGCGCCAGTCGAGTTGGCGTTGAGCCAGGGCGCGTCGCAACGCCAGCGCATCTTTTTCCTGCGGAGTCATGAGAAGACGGAACGCAACAAGCGCGCCAACGCCGTTGAACTTGCTGGGGCCTTCTCGTATGGGCGCCGCGACATGGCGCTCTGCTCGGTAGTCATTCCCGTCTATCGCAACGAGGAGTCGCTCACGGCGCTGCTGGCCGAGCTGACCGACCTGGCCACCTCGATGCGCGACGAGCTCGAGGTGGTGTTCGTCGTCGACGGCAGCCCCGACGCGTCGGCCGACGTGCTGCGGCGGCTGCTTCCCCAGGCGTCGTTCCGGTCGCAGCTGTTGCTGCACTCGCGCAACTACGGCGCGGCGGCGGCGGTGCGCACCGGGCTCCAGGCGGCGCGCGGGGCGTACATCGGGGTGATGGCGGCCGACCTCCAGGAGCCCGCGTCGTTGATGACGGGCTTCTTCGCCAAGCTCCAGGCGGGCCACGACGTGGCGGTGGGCATGCGCACCGAGCGCGACGACCCGGCGCTGACCGCGCTGAACGCGAAGATTTTCTGGTCGTTTTTTCGCCGCTTCATCATGCCGGAGATCCCCGAGGGTGGCGTCGACGTGTTCGGCCTCAGCGCCCGCGCCCGCGACGCGCTGGTGTCGCTGCCCGAGCGCAACAGTTCCCTCGTCGCCCAACTCTTTTGGATCGGCTTCACCCGCACCGAAGTGCCGTACGCGCGGCGGCCGCGGCCCTTCGGCACCTCGGCGTGGACCTTCAAGAAGAAGGTCCAGTACCTGCTCGACAGCGTCTACAACTTCACCGACCTGCCGATTCGGTTCCTCCTCTTCATCGGCCTCGGTGCCATGGCGCTGGCCTTCGTCGGCGCGGCCACGGTGCTCATCGGCCGCCTGCTCGGCGAGATTCCGGTGCGCGGCTACACCCCGACGGTGTTGATCATCGTCTTCTTCGGAGGGCTCAACTCGTTTGGCCTCGGCATCATCGGCCAATACGTGTGGCGCACCTTCGAGAACACCAAGCAGCGGCCGCTCAGCATCGTCAGCGACCGGCTGGCGTTCGAGGCTACTTCTTCCCCACCACCTTCTTGAGGAACTTCCAGAAGCGGCCGCCGCGCGAGGCGAGCTCTTCGGCGCGCTTCTCTTCGGCGGCGTTCGGCTTGGTCTGCGTCACCCCCAGCCGCTGGCGAATCTCGTCGGGGCTGTAGCGGGTCGCCAAGGTGCTGGAGAAGCTCTTGCGGGTGCGCAGCTCCCGCGCGTCGACGTGCACCACGCACTCGCCGTCGACTCGCACCGTCACCATGGCCGTCACCGCGCCTTTGGGGCCTTTGGGGAGCCCCTCGATGCGCAGCGTGCCGAGGTACTCGTTGGCCGCGGCGTTGGTGTCTTCACCTTGAAAGAGCTCGATCTCGATGAAGGTCTCGTCGTCCCGCGCGGTGGAGATGTTGAACGACTTGGTCGCCGGCAGCGGGGCGTTGCGCTCGATGACCCGCTTGAAGGCCCCGCCCTGCGCGCCGTAGCCGATGGTCATCGGCACCACGTCGATGAGCACCACGCTCGACACCTTGTCGACGGTGCCAGCGAAGAGCGCCGCGCCCAGGGCCACCGCCTCGTCGGCGTTCACGCTGGCGTGCGGCGTCTTGTTGAAGAGCGTCTTCAGCCGGTCGCGCACCGCCGGCATGCGGCTCATGCCTCCGACGAGAATGATGTCGTCGACGTCGGCCGGCTTGAGCGAGCCGCCGGTGAGCACCTCGCGCACGACCTCGAGCGTGCGGTCGACCAGCGGCTTGCACGCGGCGTTGAGCTCGTCGCGGGTCAACGTGCCCTTGAGGTCGAGGGGAATGCCCGACGGCAACATCTGCAGCATCGGGAGGCTCAGGTCGAACGAGGTGCGCTCCGACAGCGCCACCTTCGCGCGCTCGGCCAGCTCGGTGACGCGAGACAGCGCCACCGCGTCGCCGGAGAAGGGCTCGCTGTGCTGGCTCTGGAACTTCTGCAGCAGCAGGTCGACGATCTGGTTGTCGAAGTCGATGCCGCCCAGGAAGATGTCTCCGCCCGTCGACAGCACCTCGAACACGTTCTTGTCGATGCGCAGCAGCGTGGCGTCGAAGGTGCCGCCGCCCAGGTCGTACACCAGCACCTTGCGCGACAGCTCGCGGTTCAACCCGAAGGCCAGCGCCGCCGCGGTCGGCTCGTTGAGCACGCGCTCGACCTTGAGGCCGGCCATCGCCGCGGCTTTGCGCACCGCCTCGCGCTGCTGGTCGGAGTAGTACGCCGGGCAGGTGATGACCGCGCGGCTCACCGGGCGCCCGAGGTGTTGCTCCGCCATGGCCTTGCACTCGCGCAGCACCAGGCCCTGCACCTCTTCGAGCGCCAGCGGCTGCCCACCCAACGTCACCGCCGCCTTACCGTCGGGGCCGGCCACGATGTCGTAGTGGAAGCGCTCCTTCACCGTGCGCACCGTCGGCGTGTCGAAGTCGCGACCCACCAGGCGTTTGGCGCCGTAGATGCTCTGGTTCGGGTTGAGCACCATTTGCGCTTTGGCGCGGTGGCCCACCAGCAGCCCGTGTTTCCCCAGCGCCACCACGGAGGGAATCGTGTTGTACCCGTCTTTCGACGCCAGAATCTGCGGCCGGCCGTTGCTGAGAATGGCGCAACACGAGTTGGTGGTGCCGAGGTCGATGCCCACCACCGGCCCGCCCGGGTCGATGCTCGCCGGCGGCTGCAGGTAGACCGGACGGCCCGGGGCCCGGCGCGTCAGGTGCGGCGCGATGGGCAGCTGCTGGAGCAGTGCGGGCACCTCAGACGCCGACGCGGTGGGGTCGGTGCGGGTGCCGCGCCTCAGCTCGGGCAGCGCGGCTTCATCGGTGGGGGCGGGCGGTGCCTGCACCAGCGGAGGCGGGGCGGCGGGGCTCCTGCTCGGCACCGGTTTGGCGACCGGTGGTGCCGATGGCCTCGGTGGCGCAGGTGCCTGGGCCGCGGCCCGTGGTGCCGGCGCGGCGGCAGGCTTGGTCGGAGGTGCCTTCGCCGCCGGTGCTGCAGCGGAGCGCTCGATCTCCAGCTCGAGCGACGAGTCGTCGTCGCTGAGATCGAAATCGATGGTCGCGGGCGTCTTGCTGGCCAGCTTCGGCGCTGGTTTCGAGGGAGGCGCCTTGGCGGCGGGCTTGGGTGCTGGCTTCGGAGGAGGTGTGCCCTTGCCGTGGGTCGGGCGATCGAGATCGAGCTCGAGCGGGGCATCGTCTTCGCCGATGTCGAGGTCGATTTCGAAGCTGCCGGTCCGCACATCTGTCGCCGGTCGCGGCGCGGGGGGCGGCGAGTCGGTGCTGGCCACCAGGGTGTCGAGCTCGATGTCGACCTCCATGTCGCTCGGCGGCGGCGGAGCGCCGAAGGAGGCGAAGGGGTTCTCTTCATCACCCTCGGGCAGCGCGGCGGGGGCCTTGGGACGAGGCGGCGGCGGTGGTTGACGAGCGGGTGGCGCGGCCCTCGAGGGGGCGCTGCCCAACATGCGGTTCACGAGCGACTGGCTAGCGGGGTCGAGCGTCTCGAACGACACGCCCATGCCGGGAGGGCCCTCGGGGTCGTTCATGCCGCGCACCCACTTCACCACCGCGCTGCCCTGCATCACCCGCGCACCCGAGGCGAGCTCGATTTTGAAGTGCACCAGCGTGCCCAAGGGCTTTGGGTCGCGCGAGCGAATGAACATGCCCCCTGGGCTCAGGTTGGTGGCGTATTTCTCAACGAACTCGTCGATGCCCGAATGCGCCAGCTTGACCAGCAGGTTGACGGCCTTGCGGTCACTCCCCGCGCGACGTTCACTCACCCGGTGATTGTGCCTTCGCTCGGGCCGCGGCGAAAGTTTCAAATCCATCTGTTCACATTCGTCACACTGAGCGAATCGCGCGAAAGGTGAGGGACCAGCGGGCCGCTTTGGTAGATGGGCGGTCGACGACGCGATGGAACGCACCGAACGCCTGCTCGACTTGGTAGCGCTGCTCCTGGCGGCGCCGGGCCCGTTGGCCTGGGAGCACATTTTCGACGCGTTTCCCGACGACTACGGTGGCGCGCCCGAAGCCGCCGAGCGCAAGTTCGAGCGCGACAAGGCCGAGCTGCTCGAGCTCGGGGTACCCATCACCTTCGTCACCGACGACGACGGCGTGCCGGGCTACGTCATCGACCGCGCCGCCTACTACCTGCCCGACGCCGGCTTCACGCCCGACGAGCTCGCGGTGCTCTACGCCGCCGGGTCCGCCGCGCTGGCCTCGGGCGCTTTCCCCGGCCGGCACGACCTGGCCCACGCGCTGCGAAAAATCGGCTTCCTCGCCGACGGGCCGCTGCCGACGCCGAAGGTGCGCTTCGAGCTCGACGCCGTCGCCGACGCCGACGCGCTGGCCACGCGGCTCGAGATGCTCTGGCGCGCGGTGGGCGCGGCGAAGTGGGTCGACCTCGACTACTTCTCGCCGCGGGGTGGGGCGGTGACGCAGCGCCGGGTGAACCCCTACGGCCTCGCGCTGCGCCGCGGGGTGTGGAGCCTGGTGGGCTGGTGCCACCTCCGCCAGGGCATTCGCACCTTTCATGTGCACCGCATTCGCGCGCTGCGGCCCAACCCGGCCAAGCCGAAGACGCCCGACTTCACCGTGCCGCCCGACTTCGACGTCGACGCCTACGTGGCGCGCTGGCCGTGGCAGCACCACATTCACCCGCCCATGGCCGTCGAGCTCGAGGTGCGCGGAGGCCTGGCGGCGCGCGCCGCCCACGTCTTCCCTCCCGGCGCGGTCGAGGGGCGCACCGTGCGGCTGGCGGTGACCCACGTCGAGGGGCTGGTGCGGTTTGTGTTGCCGCTGGGGGCCGAGGTATCGGTGGTACAACCGCCCGAGGCGGTCGAGCGGCTGCAGCAGGCGGCGCGGCGCATCGCGCTGGCCCACGGAGGCGCGGCGTGAAGGCCATTCCCCCTGGAGAACCGACGGCCGCGTCGGAACGTCTCCGCAGGCTCCTCTTCCTCGTGCCGTACGTGTCGAAGCACCAGGGCCGCACCGTCGACGAGGTGGCGCAGGCGGCGGGCCTCAGCGCGGCCGAGCTGCTCGAGGCGCTCGAGATGTTGACCCTCGTCGGGCGCCCTCCCTTTCAACCCGATGACTTCATCGACATCTACGTCGAAGACCAGCGGGTGTACGTCGACGTCGATCAGCGGTTCTCCTCGCCGCCTCGGCTGACGGTGTCTGAAGGTACGGCGCTCGCGTCGGCGGCGGGGTTGCTCCGCTCGACGGGCGGCGAGGCGCTGGAGTCGGCGCTCCAGAAGTTGGAGCGCACCTTGCCCGGGGCGGCGGTCGAGCAGGTGCGGGCCTCGGCGCGGCAGCTCGACGTGCGGCACGACGCGCCGTCAGAAGCCGTGCGCATCACCCAGGCCATGGCTGAGCGCCGCGAAATCACCTTCGATTACCAGTCGGGGCAAGGCCAGGGCGCCGCCACCGCGCGCCGGGTGCGGCCGTATGAGCTCTTTCACGCCCACGGCCACTGGTACCTGTCGGGCTGGTGCCACACCCGCGCGGCGGTGCGGCTGTTCCGCCTCGACCGGCTGTCGACTTTGGCGGTGACGGCGGAGCGCTTCGAGGAGACGGCGCCACCTCGGCCTTCGACCCGTCAGCGGGGCGCCGAGGCGCCGGCCACCGTGCGGGTGCGCTTCGAGGCAGGGGCAGCGGCGTACGTGCGCGAGCGCTTCGGCGACGCGGCGCAGGTGCTGCCAGACGGGCGGCTCGAGGTGGGCGTGCCGGGCGATTCCGAGGCCTGGTTGGCGCAGTGGGTGCTGTCGTTCGGCGGCGACGCGGCGGTGGTGTCGCCCGAATGGGCAAAAGCCGTCGTTGCCCGCGCGGCCTCTGCGTCACTACACTCCCGCTGACCTGAATGTCATTTCAGCT
>JAEUJT010000393.1 GCA_016793525.1 Archangium sp.
GCCGCCGCCTACGCCGCCGCCCAGTCGAAAAGCGCATCGGCTCGCGCGCTTCTCGCCACCTGCGCCCAAGACGACTCCTCCGACGTTCGGAGCTGGTGCGCCAAAGGCCTCGGCGACGTGGGCTCCGATGCCGACGTGGGCGCGCTGCGGCGGCTGCTCGATGATCCCGACTACCGGGTGGCGGTCGAGGCGACCCGCGCGTTGGCCAAGCTGGCGCAGAAGTGCAAGGGCGCGTGCCCCGCCATCTCCGCGCTCGCTGACGTGTCGTTCCGCGCTGAGCGGCTCCTCCGCGGCGACGTCGTGGGCGGCGGGCAGCCCATTCTCGCGTTGGCACAGCAGGGGCTCCCCAGCGCCGGTCGAGGCCAGCTGGTGTCCCTGCGGCAGCAGCTGATCAACGCGGCGGCAGGCATTCAAGACCAGCGCCTGCAGCACAGCATCGCGACGCTCGAGTGCCGGTTGGCGATGGCGATCGATCGCATTCAGGGCACGCTCACCGAGACGCTCGGCTGCGGTGGAGGCCTGGTGCCCGAGGCGTGGCGGCTCTCCATGGGGCTGCGTGAGCTCGCGCAGAACGCACCGGCGGAGCTCGCCCGGCGCGTCAACGACTTCAGCTCGTACCTGGGCCACCCCGACCCGAAGGTGCGCTTGGCCGCGCTCGAGCTCCTCGGCAACGCGAAGGTCGCCTCCGTCGCCGAGAAGATCCGCCCGCAGCTCGGGAGCGCCGATCTCGTCGTGGCCGCCGGAGCCGCCGCCGCGCTGGCGAAGCTGAACGACACCGCGTCGATCCCCGCCATTCGGCAGCTCGCAGGCAAGGCGCTGCTCCAGGCCGACGTGGCGCCGATCATCGCCGAGGCGTTGACGATGCTCGACGCGCGCGAGGCGGAGGTCGATCTCGAGCCCTGGCTGTACTCGACGCACGTCACCATTCGCGCCGCAGCCGCCGAGGCGTTGACCAAGCTGAAGCGGGTGCCGGTGTCGGCGACGCGCATCGAGCGCCTGGTGGAGACGGTGAAGCGGCCCTCGCTGCCGCAGAAGCCGAAGCTGGTTATCAACACCGACAAGGGCGAGTTCGAGGTGGCGCTGTTCGAGAAAGACGCGCCGCTGACTTCGCTCAACATCTACACGCTGGCGAAGCGCAACTTCTTCCGCGGCCTCACGTTCCACCGCGTGGTGCCCGACTTCGTTGTGCAGGGCGGCGACCCGCGCGGAGACGGAGAGGGTGGGCCCGGCTACACCATTCGGTGTGAAGTGAATCGACGCGTCTACGCCCGCGGCGTGGTGGGCATGGCGCTCTCGGGGAAAGACACCGGCGGCTCGCAGTTCTTCGTCACCGCGTCACCGCAGCCCCACCTCGACGGCCGCTACACGGCCTTCGGCGAGGTGACCAAGGGGCAAGAGGTGGTCGACGCGCTCCTCGAGGGCGACTCGATCATCGAGGTGCGCGCCAGCCCGTAGCCTTCAGCGCAGCGTGGGAACCGGAGCCGGAGCCGGGGTCGGCACGCCCCAGCGGTGGCGATCTTCGACCTCGAGGTGCTCGACGTCGGTGCGGATGCGCGTCCACTCCGCGGGGTCGATGGAGAGGTAGGTCTTCACCAGCGCGGGGTCGAACTGGGTGCCGGCGAGGCGGCCGATCTCGGCCAGCGCAACCTCGAGCGGAGAGCCGCGCCGGTAGGGGCGATCTGACGTGATCGCGTCCATCGTGTCGGCGATGACGAAGATGCGGGCCCCGAGCGTGATCTCCTCGCCTTTGAGGCCGCGCGGGTAGCCGCGGCCGTCGTAGCGCTCTTGGTGCTGGTACACGATCTCCGCCGCCTCGCGCAGGTACGAGATGTGCGCCAACATTTTGTAGCCGAGCTCGGGGTGCTTCTTCATCTCGACCCATTCTTCAGGCGTCAGCGGCCCCGGCTTGAGGAGAATGGAGTCGCGCACGCCGATCTTGCCGATGTCGTGCAGCAGCGCGCCTTGCTCGATGCGCACCAGCTGTTCGCCGGTGACGCCGTGGGCCTCGGCGATGCGGCGGGTGAACTTGGCCACGCGCCACGAATGCCACTGGGTCTCGGTGTCGCGGGTGTCGAGCGCGCGGATCATGCCTTCGAGCAGGCCGTTGGTGCGCTCCACCACCATCTGTTCGAGCGTGGCGTTCATCGCGGTCAGCCGCATGTTGTGCATCGACACTTCGATGGTCAGCCGCTCGTGCTCCTTCACCAGCCGGAAGTAGTCGACCGCTTGCTGAATGGCGCCCTTCAGCTCCTCGAGGCGCCACGGCTTGGGGAGCAGGCGAAACACCTCGCCGCGGTTCACGGCGTCCATCGCGACTTTGAAGTCGTTGGCGGCGGTGAGCATCAGCCGCACCGCGCGAGGCTGCGCTGAACGAAGCGCCCGCAAGAGCTCGACGCCGTTCATCTGCGGCATCATGAAATCGCTCATCACCAGGTCGAAGCGCGTCTCCTTCGCGGCCTCGAGCGGGTCGGTGAAACCCACTGCTTCGTAGCCCAGAGACTCGAGTACGCGCGTCAGGGCCGTGGTGATGTCGGGGTCGTCGTCAACCACCAGAAACCGCTCCATGATGTTGATTCTCCAGGGGTTTTGGGGTGCTGCAGAAGGTTAGTCGCTTCGTCGGCGCGGCGCATCTGTTCGTGGTGGAACTCGTGATTAGTGGCCGCCGGAGAAGCGAGTCGTCTACCATACGCGCATGGCCACACGTCGGAGGGGAGGCCGCCAGCATGCCGCCGAGGTCGCGGCGCCGGTTTCCACGAAGCCCGCAGCATCAGGTCCAGTGCCCGTGTTGGTGATGGGGCTCGGCGCCATCGGCCAGGAGATCGCCCGCGCGGCGCTCCGCTCTGAAGAGCTCGAGCTGATCGGTGCCGTCGACAGCAACCCGAAGCTCGCCGGTCGAGCGCTGTCCACCGTGCTGGGGGTCGACATGACCCCGGTCAAGATCCAATCGTCGTTGGCGGCAGCGGCGCAGAAGCGGCGGGGCGCGGTGGTGCTCCACGCGACCGGCTCGAAGCTGCCTGAGGTGAAGAAGCAGGTGCTCGAGGCGATCGGTCTCGGCCTGCACGTCGTCTCCACGTGCGAAGAGCTGGCGTTCCCCTGGCTGCACCACGCCGACGACGCCGACGCCATCGACGCCGCGGCGCAGAAGCACGGCGTGAGCGTGGTGGGCACCGGCGTCAACCCCGGCTTCGTGCTCGACCGGTTGATCGCGATGTTGGGCCAGGTGTGCGGCGAGGTTCGCCACGTGAAGGCCACCCGGGTGGTCGACGCGCGGACCCGGCGCGAGGCGCTCCAGCGAAAGGTGGGCGCGGGGTTGACCGAAGACGAGTTCTTCGCGCTGGTCGACGGCGACGGGCTGGGCCACGTGGGCCTGGTGGAGTCGGCGGCGCTGGCGGCGCTCGGCCTGGGGCTCGATTGCGACGACTTCGAAGAGGAGCTGCGCCCGGTGTTCGCCGAAGAAGACATCACCGGCGGCGCCTTTCCCGTGAAGCGTGGGCGGGTCGCGGGCATTCACCAGGTGGCGACGGCGCTGACCGAAGGTCGTGAGGTGGTGCGGTTGGAGCTGACCATCGCGGTCGGAGCCGACGAGCCTGGAGACACCATCGAGCTCGAGGGCAACCCGCCGCTGCGGGTGCATATCCCCGGGGGCATTCAGGGCGATCAAGCCACCGCCAACCTCGTCATTCACGCCGCGCCGCGCGTCACCGCCGCCGGCAACGGGCTGCTGACGGTGTTGGATCTGCCAGCAGGAAGGTGACGCCGCACCGAGGGGGACACGCGATGCTCGACCGCACAGCCGTTGGCCGCTCCACCGCAGGGACGTTGAACGAAGTCGAGGCCGGCGCCATTCGACGTTTTGCCGCCAGCGTGGGCGACACCAGCCCGCTGAGCTTCGACACCAAGGCCGCGCGAGACGCCGGGTACGACGACGTGGTGGCACCGCCCACGTTCCCGGTGACCTTTTCGAGCGGCGCCGATCTCCGCGAGGTGTTGGGGGTGCCGGTTCGCCACCTGCTCCTCGCTGAGCAGACGTGGGAGTACGCGCGGCCCATCGTCGCCGGCGACCGACTGACGGTGAAGGCGAAGGTGGCCGACATCACCGAGCGCTCCAGCCCCGCGGGCCGGGTCGAGGTGGCGGTGATCTCCGAAGAGGGCCTCGACGCGCAGGGGCGGGTCGTCTTTCGAGGCCGCCGAACCTACGTGGTTCGCGCGGTGAGGGAGGGCTGATGGCGCCGCGGAGACTGTATTTCGAGCACGTGCGCGTCGGTGACGAGCTGCCGGCCACCGCCAAGGCCCCCATCGATCGGGTGCAGATCGCCCGCTACGCCTGCGCCACCAACGACTTCAACCCGCTCTACCTCGACGAGCCGGCCGCGAAGAGCATGGGGTTCCCCTCGGTGATGGCGCCGCCGGCCATGGCC
This sequence comes from Archangium sp., assembly GCA_016793525.1. Next base: position 4,419 of record JAEUJT010000393.1, read on the forward strand.
ATGGGCTTTCTGTCCCAGTTCATCGCGGAGTGGTCGAAGGGCGCCCGGGTGCAGCACGTCGCCGCGCGCTTCACCCGCATGGTGTGGCCGGGCGACACGCTGATCTGCAAAGGCCGCGTCATCGACC
>JAEUJT010000397.1 GCA_016793525.1 Archangium sp.
AGACTTCGATGCACTCGAGCGCCGCGGCGCGACCATCGAATACGTGGCCTCACACGACATCAGCTGGTTTTCGCTGGTTAACGGCGTGCTCCTGGTCGTGCTGCTGTGGATGCTCGCGATCGCCTGGAAGAATCTCAAACCACAGGGCACCGACCCGATGAAGTTTACCCCGACGCTCGAGGTCGCACGCTCGCCCTCCGGCACGATGCCGCAGGGGGCGCGTGATTCGTTGAAGCAGGTGGTCGCGGCCGTGCGCGCGGGTGCCGATGGGCCGCGCCGGGTGTTGATCGTCGGCCCTCCTGGGAGCGGCAAGACGCAGCTGCTTCACGCGCTGTCGGCCGATGCGCAGCTTCCCAGCGTCATCACTCCAGGGAGCCGGATCATCGAGATTTTCCTCGGCATCGGAGCGGGCCGGCTGCGGAAAATCTTCGAGGTTGCTGCCGCGAACCAGCCCTGTGCTGTCGCTTTCGACGACGTCGACGCCTTCGCTTCCGTGCGGCAGCTCTCCGACGAGCATGGAAAGACCGACGAGCGGACCCAGACGCTGCTCGAGCTCAACACCTGCCTCGACGGCCTCGCGCCCAACGTGATGGTGGTGCTGACCACGAGCCGGGAAGATCTGCTCGACCCCACGCTCGTACGGCCCGGGCGCATTCAACGCGTGGTGCGGCTCGACGGACAGGGCGGTTGCGTCGTGGAAGATCGATAGCTATCTCGTGCCCCTCTCCGGGAGGGTTCATGGCCACACGCCGCTTCGTTCTCGCTGTCGATCAAGGCACCACCAGCAGCCGGGCCACGGTGCTCGACTCGAACTTGAAGGTGCTGGGCGTCGGCCAGCGCGAGTTCACCCAGCACTTCCCCAAGCCTGGGCTCGTCGAACACGACCTGAGCGAAATCTGGAAAACGACCGAGTGGTGCATCGCCAAGGCGCTCCGCACCGCTGGGGTGAAGGGCAGCGCCATCGCCGCGGTGGGCATCACCAACCAGCGCGAGACGACCGGCGTGTGGACCCGCGCGGGCAAGCCGCTCCACCGCGCCATCGTCTGGCAAGACCGCCGCACCGCCGACTTCTGCGCCGAGCTGAAGGCCCGCGGCGAAGAGGCCCGCGTCAAGCAGACCACCGGCCTCGTGTTGGATCCGTACTTCTCCGGCACGAAGGTGCGCTGGCTGCTCGAGCACGTGAAGGGCGTGCGCGCGCGGGCCGAGGCCGGTGACGTGTGCTTCGGCACCATCGACTCGTGGCTGGTTTTCAACATGACCGGCGGCGCGTCGCACGTGACCGACGTTTCGAACGCCTCGCGCACGCTGCTGATGGGCCTCGAGTCGCTCGCGTGGGACGACTCGCTGTTGAAGCTGTTCGACGTGCCGCGCGCCATGTTGCCGCGCATCGCCGCGTCGTCAGAAGTGTACGGCGTGACGCGAGGCATGGCCTCGTTGCCCGACGGCATTCCCGTCTCGGGCATGGCGGGTGATCAGCAGGCGGCGCTCTTCGGCCAGGCGTGTTTCGCCCCCGGAGAATCGAAGTGCACCTACGGCACCGGCGCGTTCTTGCTGATGAACGTTGGATCCACTCCGGTGCAGTCGAAGTCGGGCCTGCTCACCACCGTGGCGTGGAAGCTCGATGGCGTGACGACCTACGCGCTCGAAGGCAGCTCGTTCATCGCGGGCGCAGCGGTGCAGTGGCTGCGCGACGGGCTGAAGCTGATCAAGAAGTCGGGCGACGTCGAGACGCTCGCGCGCACCGTGAAGTCGACCGGCGATGTGGTCTTCGTGCCCGCGCTGGCTGGCTTGGGCGCGCCGCACTGGAGACCCGACGCGCGCGGCCTCTTCGCCGGCCTCGACCGCGGCACCACCGGAGGCCACCTCGCCCGCGCCGTGCTCGAGGGCATCGCGCTGCAGATTCAAGACCTGGCCGAGGCCATGAAGCTCGACTCCGGGCGCGACATTCCCGCGTTCAAGGTCGACGGCGGCGCGGCGAAGAACGAGCTGCTGATGCAGTTCCAGGCCGACATTCTGGCCACCAATGTGGTGCGGCCGAAAAACACCGAGACCACCAGCTTGGGCGCGGCGTTCCTCGCGGGCCTCGGGGTCGGGCTGTGGAAGTCGCCCGAAGACATTCGCCGTGCGTGGAAGGCCGACAAAGTCTTCAAGCCCCAAATGGCGGTCGACGAGCGCGCTCAACAGCTGGGCAAGTGGCGCGACGCGGTGAAGCGCGCGTGACGCGGGTCGCGTGGTGCGTGGCCCTCGTCGTCGCTTCGGGCTGCGCCAAGTGCGGAGCGAGCGCGAAGGCCTCCACCGTCGATGCGGGCGTCGCGGCGAGGCCCCACCAGCTGCGGCAGATCGACCTGCGGTCCGCGATGATGGTGGTGTTCCCCGAGTACCGCGGCGCCTTCGTGAAGCAGGGCTCTGCGGCGCTGACTCGCACGGTGAATGGGCCGCTCGAGAAGTTCGCCGAGGCCGCCTTCACCAAGAACCAATTCACCCGCAGCGCCGATGGCTCGGCGTGGCTGCGGGAGCCGTTCGTCGCGCGCGTCAATGCGCCGACGGTGGCCATCGAGGTGCCGCTCGACGCGCCCACCGTGGAGAAAATCTTCAACGCCCCCAACGCGCTGTCGACGCTCGACCTGGCGATGTGGCTGCCGAAAGACGCCGCGCTTGAAACCGAGCGCGAGGTGTTCGAGCTCACGCTCACCTACGAGACCGCCACCGAGGGCCGCTCCGCGTTTCTCGCGCGCCAGGTGGTGCGCTTGCTGCTGGGCAACAGCCAGTGGACCGCGTCGCCCGCACTCGGAGATGCGTGGGACACCGACGCCGGTTTCCCCGAGGTGTTCGAGGCCACGTTGCTCGAGGCCAGCACCGGCGCGTCGGTCTGGTTCCACCGCGAAGGCCGCACCGTGCGCGTGCGCTACACGCTGCTCACCAACGAGCCCGCGCGGTAGTCAGAAGGTCACGCCCAACGCGCCCCCGAAGGTGGCGCCGCGGCTGAGGCGCGACGCGGGAACGCCTTCGACCACCAGCGCCAGCTGAATCGAGAAGGCGCTCTTCGACGGCACCCACGGCGTGGGGCTGAGCGACGCGGTCACGCCGACGCGGCCGCGGACGACGAGCTCGCTCCAGTTGATGGCCGGTGCCAGCGGCGCAGACGGCACCGACAGCGCCGCGCCCGCGATGGTCAGCTGGGTGAAGACCGCGGTGCTCACGTGGGCCTTGCCCGTCGACACCGCAGCCAGACCGCGGCCCCAGCCGACGCGCGCTCCTCCGCCGAGGGTGAAGCGGCTCGCGCACATCGAGGTGTCGAGGCACACCGAGCGACTTCCCCAGACGCCGTAGCTGCTCTCGACCAGCGGCGTGATGAACCAGCCCTCGTGGTACGTGCCCTTCCTCGACAGCGTGGGCCTGCCGAAGGTGGGGCCGAATGACACCTCGGCGGCGACCGCGGTCGACTGAGCGGTGACCACGCTGACGCCGGCCGATGCGGTGAAGGGGTACCACCGCGCGTCGGCTGGAGGAGGTGGGG
>JAEUJT010000496.1 GCA_016793525.1 Archangium sp.
TGACCGACAACGCGCAGTCGGTGTACGAGCTGTCGCTGATCGAAAACGTCCCCAACGTGAAGGAAGAGATCAAGAAGGACTTCGGCTTCGACCCCGACTTCGAGAAGGGCAAGCAGTACCTCGAGGAGAATGACGGCGCGGGCAACACCTTCAAGGCCACCGCCAAGCCGGTGCTCATCGGCACCGCGGTCGTCGGCGCGACCACGATGATCTTCGCAATCCTCTTCTCCATCACCAACGGCCTGCAAGCGAACCTGCTGGTCAACCTCTCGCTGGTGAACGCGCCCTTCTTGCTCGGGCTCATCGTCGGCGGCGCGATGATCTACTGGTTCACCGGCGCGTCGATGCAGGCCGTGTCGACTGGTGCGTACCGCGCGGTCGAGTTCATCAAGCAGAACATCAAGCTCGACGGCGCCACCAAGGCCTCGGTCGAAGACTCGAAGCGCGTCGTCGAGATCTGCACCCAGTACGCGCAGAAGGGCATGCTCAACATCTTCCTTGCCCTGTTCTTCGCCACGCTGTCGTTCGCCTGCGTCGACCCGGCGTTTTTCATCGGCTACCTCATCTCCATCGCCCTGTTTGGCCTCTACCAGGCCGTCTTCATGGCCAACGCCGGCGGCGCTTGGGACAACGCGAAGAAGCTGGTCGAGACCGAGCTGCGCGCCAAGGGCACCGAGCTCCACGCGGCGTGCGTGGTGGGCGACACCGTCGGCGACCCGTTCAAAGACACCTCGTCGGTGGCGCTGAACCCGGTGATCAAGTTCACCACCCTCTTCGGCCTGCTGGCGGTCGAAGTCGCCATCTCGCTGGGCGGTAAAGACGCGCTCGGCTGGTTCAAGGCCACCCCGCTGACCCTTGGCCTGGCGACGGTGTTCTTCGTCATCTCCGCCTTCTGGGTGTACCGGTCGTTCTACGGCATGCGCATCGAGTCGGGCATCAAGAGCGAGTCGTCGTCGTCGTCACATGGCCAGAAGGCCGCGGCGTAACGCCTCACCGCGAGAGAGGAGAAGGCCGTGAAGTCGAACGGCCGCTGGGCCACTATGGGCGACCAAAGTGGCCCTTCGTCTGTCATGGAGCCCCCGCACAATGAGCACGAGTGGCGTTTCCATTCTTCGGCTGACCTTCCTCGGCACGTCGGCCGCGGCGCCGACGCTCCACCGCAACGTCTCGGGCCTGGCGATGAAGATCGGCGCCGAGCTGCTGCTCTTCGACTGCGGCGAGGGCAGCCAGCGCCAGATGATTCGCTACGGCACGGGCTTCGCGGTCGACGCCATTTTTTTTACCCACTTCCACGCCGACCACTACCTGGGCGTCATCGGCTTTTTGCGCACGCTGGGCATGGGCGGCCGCACCGAGCCCCTCGCCCTCTATGGCCCACCGCCCGCCCGGCGCATTCTCGACGCAGCGGTGCACCTGGGCGTGGAGCGCCTCGCTTTTCCGGTGGAGATCCACGAATTGAAGGGCGGAGAGGTGCTGCAGCGAAATGGGTACTCCGTGCGCCCGGTACGCGTGGACCACCGCGTCAACGCGCTGGGGTACGCCGTGCATGAAGATACCCGCCCGGGGCGGTTCGATCTGGAGACGGCCAAACAGCTGGGGGTGCCCGCGGGGCCGCTTTTCGGCCAGCTGCAGCGGGGCAACAGCGTGACGCTGCCCTCGGGCGAGCTCATTTCACCTGATCGCGTGGTCGGCCCCGCCCGACCAGGTCGCGTGGTGGTGCTGTCGGGAGACACCAGGCCGTGCGCCGCGCTCGTCGACGCCTCCAAGGGCGCCGATCTGCTGGTGCACGAGTCGACCTTCAGCGACGACGAGCAAGAACGCGCGCTCGAGACCCGCCACTCCACTGCGCGCGAGGCCGGCGACGTGGCACAACGCGCCGGAGTGAAGCGCCTGGTGTTGACGCACCTCTCGTCACGTCACGACATGGACCCGAAGCCGCTGCTCGAGCAAGCCAGGCAGGCCTACGCCGGGCCGACCGAAATCGCCTACGACGGGCTCCAGGTCGAGCTGGGGCTCAGCGCATAGAGCCGTTCAGCGCATGGAGCCGTAGTCACCGTCGGGCGTCTGGGTGCCACCGGGCGGCTGTACCACCACCACCTCGGCCTCGACGGCTGCGACCGTGAAGCTCGTGCCACCGTCTCCGTTGCCGTAGTACCCCTCGGCGTAGATGTTGATGAGCTGCGGTGAGATGGCCAGGGCACCGCCGTCTGGCAAAACCTGCGGGCGGCGGAACATCCAGTATTGGTACTGCCAGCCATCGGTCAGCGCGAAGTTGCCCGTCACGGCGCCCTGGACCCGAGGAATCGACACGAAGCTGCCGGCGATACACCCGGAGTTCGCGCGCAAAACCGAGTCGTTCGGGCCATTGCAGGTCCCCTCGAACGTGGCCGTATTGACCGTGCCCGACTTCACCCGCTCGACCGCGAGCTGCACCGCCAGATCAGCCCGGCTCGCCGCGACCTTCTGCGCCACCAACCCCTGTGAAGCGATGAGGCTCTCGCTGGCTTGGGTGTACACGCCTGCCGTCAAGATGCTGAGCACCGTCAACATGATCAGAATCAGCACCAGAATGTAGCCACGGGGTCTCGCTTGGTTCGCGCGCACGACTCGTCACCTCACTGCTGAACCTGCGAAAAATTGCGGAACATGAACGTCTGCGACTGCACCGTTCGCACGGTCGTGTCATTGGACCAGGTTTCGTCACCGAGTTGCTGGCGAATGGTCGACACGGCCGTGGTCTGCACTGCGTCACCGCGCACGCTGATCGACAACTCGACGCCGTCGACCCGGTTCCCCAGATCGAACTGGTTGCCGCCATCGATGACGCAATCGCCGAGCGCATTGCAGCGACAGATGCCGCCGATGCACTGGGTCGAAAAACCGGTGCCTGCCTGGGCGATGATGGGAACGGCCTGCAAATTGTCGATGCCCAGCGTGACGACCCGCTCGGAGCCCGCGACATACCCACGGTTGGCCGCGCTCGGCAGGGCCGTGGCGCGCTGCTGGTACAGCCCGATGTCACCACCGTCGGCCAACATGTACACGAAATAGCGGTGGAGCGCCGCGGTCGCAGAGATGGTCATGTTCGGCGCGGGGCACTGAAAGTTGCGCGGGGCCGGCGAGGTGTTGCTGTAATAATTGGTCGCCACCGGGGCGAAGTCTTCGTTCAGCATCTGAACCGAGATGACGGTGTTCGTCGCGTTGACGCTCCCGACCGCGGCACAGCTCTGACCGGCGCCGTCGCCGAACACGAAGACGTATTGGCCGGTGTCGCCGGCCTGCACCGGGCCGGGTGAGCGAATGAAGACGCTCATGCCGCCTCCGTCGACCGAGGCGGCCGCGACGATGCCGAAGGGCCCGTCATGACCGATCGCCATCTCCACGACATCGGTGTTGGCGACGATGCACCCGGTGCCGGCGCACGGGCTCCCAACGCCCATGCCTCCGATGGTCGAGCCGTTCGCCACATTGTTGTACACGCGAAAGGCAAACCGAGCCGAGGGAAAATGGTACCCCGTGTTGAGCAGGTTCCGTTCGACCAGGGTCAGTGCCGAAAACCCCTGAGCCAGCCGGTCGATTCGCTTGCGAGCCTCGGTCTTCTGGTTGGTCAAGCTGACCATCAGCGCCGACGCCGCGACGAAGAGAATGGCCGCGATGGCGCTGACGATCATCATTTCGATGAGCGTCAGACCCGAGGCCCTCCGCCGAAATTGCCGTTCACCCCGCATCGAAGGGCCCCGTCACAATCACTTGAAATGAGGTCGAGTTGGTCGTGTTGAACACCGAGCTGGACCAGAACACCTGAGACCGCACCACGACCCCCGGAAAGACCGTTCCCGCGTCGAGCGACGAGAGCGGCGCCAAGGTCACCGAGCGCGTGTAGAGCACCACGCCGCCTTGAAGTACTGAGCCAGCGTCGAAGACGTTGTTGCCGAGCGCGGCCAAGCCGTCGTACCCGCGCGAAGCCCACGACTCCGCGGTGCTGACCCCAAGCGCGTTCGCCTCGAGCTTTCGCGTGGTATCGCGCCCCGTAATTGACGTCTGAACCAACATCGTACCGACGGCCGACAGCCCGATGGCCAAAATGGCCGACGCAGAGAGCACCTCGACCAAGGTCGAGCCCCGGCGGCTAGCGAAGGACCACATTGTTTCCTCCGCGAAGTGTCACGAGTCGGTTGTACGTCGAGCTCGGCGCGGTGACGGTGATGGTGGCCGAGTTGATCAAAGTGCCGTTGGTTTGGAAGCCGTTGGACGTGCCGAGAGACGCCGACGCGCTCGAGGTGTCGTTCGCCCCGAGCAAGGTGCCGTCTGACTGGAACCCGATGATGAAGCCATTGGCGGTTTCAGTCGAATAGGTGGTTGTACCGATCTTCACCTGGACCCCCTGGGTCAAAGAATACGAGCTCAGCAACCAGTCATTGGTCTGAACGTGGAGCTGCGTCGCGTCGGCGACCTGACACGACGCGGCGCGATAGACCTGCAACGTGCCCGCGGTGGGCGGGGTGCCCGTGGGCGTAAACGAAAGCCCGCGGTACCGCACCTTGTGCGCGCACCCGGTCGAAATCGCGCGCAGACCGCTGTTGCGGAGGAACGAGGCGATGATCTCCGCCTCGCCCGACGACCGCGCGTTGATGACCATCGACTGGCCTCCCGCCACGGCCAGACCAGTCACGATGGCGACGATGCCCACCGTGATCATGACCTCGAGCAGCGTAAAGCCACGGTTCTGCCGGGCGGTCATCGCACGCGTCTCCAGCCTTGCACGCGCGCCCCGAGCCCGATTTCACGCGTGTCGATGGCTTCGGGCGCGCCGTCGGTCTTCGTCTTGGTGACGTAGAGGCGCCCCTTCAGCGCGATGAAGTCGATCGGGCCGGAGCCCTGGAACTTCACGGTCGACGTGTACACCCCCGAAGGCGCCGCGATCGCACGCGTGGGTTCGCCCGTCGCCGGGTTGAAGGAGTACAGGTACGAGTCACCGAGCGTCGCGCACCCGCTGCCGAGCGGCTGGTAGGTCGCGAAGATCACCGAGCCACCGATGAACTGCGGCTCGCCGAGCACCTTCTCACCCGGGTCGAGCGCGTAGAGCCACAACGGAGCGCCTGGCGCCGTATCGGCATCGTTGGTGAACCCCTGGTCGTGAATCGCGAAGATGTAGTTCTGCTCGCGGCTCGCGCTCAGGTTCTGCGGGTTGCCCGTACCGATGAAGAGGTCGGGCCGAGCGCCGGTGACCTCAGACTTGGCCTCGATGCGGGGCCGCGCGAAGAACCGAATCGGGCTCAAGGTCGGGCTGTACTGTGCACAGGCGCCGGAGCCGACGTCGTCAGGGGTACCCAAAATCAGGTCAGCCCCGGGCCCGCCCAAGATGTAGTCGCTCCCGGACAAGGGCAACCGACAGGTGTCGGAGCTCACCGAGGTGTAGCACTCGAACCCATCTTGAATTGGGCCACCGCCCGGAACACACCGACCACCGCCGACCAAGGAGAGCGACTTGTTCATGCGGTTGATGCGCGCAGGCCCTGGCGAGTCTTCGAACGGAGAGATGTGCGTCGCGTAGTTCGCAAAGGAGGCATTGGTCGGGTCGAAGAACACGCGCGGCTTCCACGAGCCCGGGCCACCGGAGTGAAGTGGGGCGGTGCCACGAACACGGCCAAACCAGAGCCGATTATTGACGTCACCGAGGTAATACGAGTCGACGTCGGCGTTGGGGGTCGGGACCTGTACACGGAAGAGGCCCGGGCGCCCCGGCAACGACACACCTGTGCCGGCCGCTGCGTTCCAGTGCGTGGAATATTCAGTGTCTGAACCGTTGTCCATGAACGACTTACCGGTCAACGCATCGAGAATGTAGAACGAGTCACCATCGTTCGGGTCGCCAGGGGTGCGGAAACCGCCGCCCATGAAGGCCACCCACCGCTTGTTGCTGCCGACGGTCACGCGGCCGATGCTCGGTACGCTGTAGCTCAACCCGAGCTCTTCTCCGCCGGGGCTGCTGGCGCCGAACTGCCAGAGCGGTGTCGGCAGACCACCGTCGGTGATGTCGAGCGCGAAGACCGACGTACCGCCACCACGCATGGTCCCGATGGCGACGGTGCGCCAATCGCCGGCGACGCAGTTCTGAGCTCCGCCCGCGTTCGCGCAGACGTCAGCCACGGCCGTCGTACCGTCGATGATGGGGCTCACGCCACCGGTGCGAATGGTGCGCAACGCGTCAGACCCGAGCGCCGCCGTCGGCATGATGCCCCACGCCTCGGTGCCGTTGACGCAGGTCGAGGCGATTTCCGGAGAGCAGCCTGACGCCGCTGGACCGAGCTCGGCGACGCCGCGGAAGAGGCCGTCGTTGCTGCCGAAGATCACGCGGCCCGGACGGCTCGTATAGATGTTCTGGAACAGCGTGTACGAGGCGCGAGACGGCTCGTCGGGGCTCCCCGCATTTCCGCCGTACCCGAGAGAGAACGGGGGGCGGCCAACCGCGACGGGGGTCGAGAACATGATCGCCGCGGCCTTCGAGGTACGCGGAACCGGCGCCGGGAAATACGTCTGATCTCGGTTGTCGTTGCGAATGAAGTTGATCACCGCCTGACCAGCGCCGGTACCCCACCCAGACTGGGCATCGAGGTAGTCGGCCAGCGGGGTGTTGGAGCCAGACCGGTCGATGGACAAGAACCCGCCGTCGGGCAACCACGCGCGCAAGACGCGAGTTCCCTCTGCCTGGTTGTCGAGCTTCGACTGGTAGTCCCACCGCTGGGTCAAGAAGCCCGAGGTCTCCACGCGGAAGGCGATCAGGTTACCCTTGAGCTCAGGCGAGCCTGCGTCGGTGCCTGCGTCAGGCGGGTCACCGCGTTCGAAATACGCTTGGTAGATGTACTGACCATCGGTGGAAATGGTCGGCCGGCTGCGCGCGAACTTACCGGCGGAGATGGTCGAGAACACCCACGTGAGGGCTTGCTGGAGCTCGAGGTCGTTCTGCGCAGAGAGCGCCCGGCCGTTCAGCTCGTCATAGACGTACCGGTCAGACAAGCCGGTGGCCGACGGGTTGACCCGCAGAGACGTACCACCTTCACGAGCGATCAAGTCGACTTCGGAGATACCGGCGTCGCTGCCGCCCAAGCCAGCGCCGAAGCCGATGATGAACGTCTTGACGTCTTTCGCGCGGTTCACCGAGCCAACGGTGACTCCGATGTTGCGCAGCTCGCCGACCGCAGCGCGAACCTCAGACGGCGTGTACAGGCGAGGCGTCTGTTCGAGACCGTCGGTCACGATCAGCACATAGTAGTCGCGGCAGAGCCACTGGTCGGGATCGTCGGTCTCGAGCTCTTGCGTCATGAAGTCTTTGGCGTTCTTCACCGAGCCGAGCAACGGCGTGTAGTCGGTCATGCCGGCGTCGTTGGGCCACTGACACTGCTGGTTGTTCTGATCACCGCAGTTGTCGAGGTCGCTCATACAGAAGCCACCGGTGAGCGGAGTGGTCAGGTCAGTCGGCGCTTGGCATGGACCGAGCGCTTGGAGCAGGCCCGTCGAGTTCGCCTGAGCTGGAGCCAGGAAGATAGAAGACGCGCCGCCGTCGGCGCGACCCCAGCCGCTGTTCCGGTACGCCTGAATCGTCGACAGCTGCGCGAACGGAGGCGCATTCGATGCCACCCCCGGGTTGTAGAAATCGGAGCGCAGGCGGAACTGCGGCACCGGCTGCTGGCCCACGCCGTAGCAGAAGTTGGTCGCGATACGGGCCACGGTGACCGAGCGAATCTCGAGCCTGAGCTCGCCAGTCGTCTGCCCGTTCGACCACGCGTTGTTGAGCGTGAAGACCACCTTCTTCGTCGTCGGGGTCGTATCGAACGTGGTTTCGAACGTATAGGCGGCGTAGCCCGCGTCAACACCGATACGATTCGCTGTAATGGTGAGCGACTCGTCGACTGCCGGGTCGGCGTCTGTCGTCGGAGGGTTGCCCAACTGCACGCGAAGAATGGCGTTGCTCGGGCCGGCCGGGTCCTGGGCCGCCACGATCGTGAATTGGTACCGACCCGCGGTGTTGATGGTCAGGTTGCGAGTCGTCGTGGTCGCGGGCGCCACAAATGGCGTCGCGGTACCGCTCGTCAGCCAGAACGGCATCGTACCAGAGGGGGTTACAATGGTCGACGTACCACCATCGCCGGCCCACAGCTGAGTGGCAGACGGGGTGCTCACCTCACCCGAGGCTCGATCAGGCGCCAAACAGCCGGGCCGGTTCGGCGTGTAGGCCTCTGGCGCAAAGGCGGTCGAGACGTAATGACTGGCGCGGCCTCGATCGAAGCCAGGTACGCCGGCGTCGACGGGTTCGCGCCACCGGAGCAGGCAACGGCGCGGTGACGTACA
>JAEUJT010000009.1 GCA_016793525.1 Archangium sp.
GCCGACACCGTGGTGCGCGCCATCGATGAAGGTACGCCCGTGGTCTACGCCCCGCCGATCTGGCGCGCGGTGATGACCGCGGTGAAGGCCCTGCCCCGCTTCGTCATGCGTCGCGTGAAGTTTTGAGCGAGGTGAAGCCCCAGCGCATTCGCGCCTTCGATTGGCTGCGCGGGTTGGCGGTGGTGTTCATGATTCAGACGCACGCCGTCGTGCTGCTGAAGCCAGAGCTGCGAGCCCACACCTTCGCGCGTTGGCTCGATCGCCTCGACGGGCTGGTAGCCCCAGCCTTTCTCTTCTCCGCGGGGTGGTCGCTCGCCTTCGTGCTCTGCCGCGCCGCAGCGGGTGGAGCGCTCGACGTCGCGGCCCGGGCCACGGCCCGCCGCATCGCCGGCGTCTTCGCTGTGGCGTCGCTGATCAACACCATCTGGTTCCCGATCTGGCGCGAGCCGAAATGGTTGCTGCGGCTCGACATTCTGCACTGCGTCGCGATCTCCCTCGCGCTCGCGCTGCCAGTGGTCGTGGCGATGGCCCGCCGCCCGGTCATCCTCCGCTGGCCGGCGTTGGGAATGGCGCTGCTGATCTTCGCGGTGGCACCGCTGGTCGAGACCACGACCGGCTGGCTGAGCGTCTTCACCACCACCACCCCCGGAGCGCTCGACCCGACGACAGGCAGCGTGTTCCCGCTCTTCCCCTGGGCCGGGTACGTGTTCCTCGGCGTCTCCACTGGCGCGACGCTCGCTGCCGGCCGCGAAGAAAACACTTCGTGGCGCTGGCTGGGCCTGCTCGCTGGGCTCGGAGCGACGCTCTGGTTTTTCGACGACGTGCTCCGCGCCGCGTACCCGCCGCACCACTTCTGGGTCACCAACCCCGCCAACGCCGCCCAACGGTGGACGCTCGTGCTCGGGCTGGTCTCGGTGCTGCGGCTCGTTGAGCTGCGCGGCGCGGGCGAGTCACGCTTCGCGCGACACCTCGCCGCCTTCGGAGCCGCCTCGCTCTCGGCCTATTTCATTCACGAGATGCTGCTCTTCCAGCACTCTGTGGGCTTCTTCACCCGCTTTTGGCGCAACGCCTGCGACGTGCCGGAGTGGCTCGCCCTGCTCACGGCCCTGATCGCGCTGACCTGGGCCGGAGTGCAGCTGTGGGAGCGAGCTTCGGCGGCGCTTACTTCGGCAGCGCGGCAGCGAGCTTGGTCTTCAGCTCGTCACTCATCGGCTCGACCTTCGACGGAAAGTGAGCAACCACCTTCCCGTCAGACGTCACCAGGAACTTATTGAAGTTCCAGGTCACCTCGCCGCCGTTCTCCTTCAGCCCCGTGAGGTACGCGTAGAGCGGGTGCGTCTCGCTTCCCTTCACCGCGATCTTCGCGAAGAGCGGGAACGTGGTCTTGTACTTGAGCTCGCAGAACGACTTGATCTCCTCGTTCGAGCCCGGCTCCTGCGCGCCGAAGTCGTTCGACGGGAACGCAAGAATCTCGAAGCCCTTGGCCTTGTACGCTTGGTACAGCTCCTCGAGGCCCTTGTACTGCTTGGTGAAGCCGCACTGCGACGCGGTGTTGACGATCAGCAGCGCCTTGCCTTTGTAGGACGACAAAGAAACGGTCTTGCCATCGATGGTCTTCACGTCGAAGTCGTACACGGACATTGGAGCTCCAGAGAGAACGAGGGTCGCGGCCAGCGTGAGCAGCATGGCCCTTGGCTAACCGAGCGGTCGACGTGACGCCACCCATCGCGCGAAGAATCGTGAAGAGCCATGCCGTGAAAGGCTCCGGCGGTTAGGGTGTGCGCGTGACGTCTCCCCCCGCTGCGCCCGAAAAACCGAAGCCCAAACCGTCGGTGACCGCCCGGAGGCTCTACGCCCTCGCCTGGCCCGAGCGCTGGCCCTTGGCGCTGGCCACCTTCTTCCTCGCGATCTCCAGCGCCGGCACGTTGGCCTTCCCCAAGGCGGCGGGTGCGCTGCTCGACTCCTCGCTCACCGGGGCCAACGGCCAGGTCGATCTCGCCAAGGTCGATCACCTGGCGATGATCTTGGTGGGCATCTTCATCGCCACCTCCATCGCCTCGGCGGCGCGCTTCGTGGTGTACAGCCGCGCGGGCGAACGCATCGTCAGCCGGCTGCGCGTCGATCTCTATGCGTCGCTGATGAAGCAGGAGACCGCCTTCTTCGACGGCCAGAAGACCGGCGAGCTCTCGAGCCGACTCTCCTCCGACGCGTCGGTGCTGCAGAACACGGTCACCGCCAACGTGAGCATGGTGCTGCGCAACATCGCCACCGTGACCGGCTCGCTGGCGATGCTGGCGGTCACCTCGTCGAAGCTGACGCTGATGATGTTGGCGGTGGTCCCCCCGGTGGCGCTGGGCGCGGTGATGTACGGCCGCCGGGTACGCAAGCTGTCGAAGCAGGCCCAAGACGCGCTGGCCAAGGCGAGCGACGTGGCCGTGGAGTCCTTGGCCGGCATTCGCACCGTGCGCTCCTTCGCCGCCGAAGCGAAGGAAGTGTCGCGCTACCGCCGAGCGATCGACGAGTCGAGGGCGCTGTCGTTCACGCGCATTCGCCTCGGCGGCATCTTCTTCGGCGTCAGCTCGTTCGCCGCGTTTTCGTCGGGCGCGTTCGTCTTCTGGTACGGCGCGCGCATGGTGGCGTCGGGCGTGATGAGCGCGGGCGATCTGCTCACCTTCTTGATGTACACGATGCAGCTCGCCTTCAGCATGTCGTCGCTCGCCGAGCTGTACACCGACGTGCAGCGGGCCGTCGGCGCCGCCGAGCGCGTGTTCGATCTCCTCCACCGCCCGCCCGCGATCCCCAGCTCCGGGGGCACCACCCTCCCCGCGCTTCAGGGCCGCGTGGCCTTCGAGCACGTGCAGTTCGTCTACCCGGCCCGGCCCGACGTGCCGGTGCTGCGCGACTTCTCCCTCACCCTCGAGCCCGGTGAAGTGGTGGCGCTGGTGGGCCCCTCGGGCGCCGGCAAATCGACCATCGCCTCGCTCCTCTACCGGCTCTACGACCCCGTGGGCGGGCGCCTCACCCTCGACGGGAAACCGTACGCCGAGCTCGACCCCGACTGGCTGCGCCGGCAGGTGGGCGTGGTCGCGCAGGAGCCGCTCCTGTTCTCCACCTCGGTGGCCGAGAACATTCGCTACGGGCGCCCCGACGCGACCGACGCCGAGGTCGAAGCGGCGGCGAAAATGGCCAACGCCCACAGCTTCATCAGCACCTTCCCCGAGGCCTACGCCACGCTGGTGGGAGAGCGCGGCATTCAGCTCTCCGGCGGCCAGAAGCAACGCGTCGCCATCGCCCGCGCGGTGCTGAAAGATCCACGCATTCTCATTCTCGACGAGGCCACCAGCGCGCTCGACGCCGAGAGCGAGCACTTGGTGCGCGAGGCTCTCGAGCGGTTGATGCAGGGCCGCACCACGTTGGTCATCGCGCACCGGCTCTCGACCGTGAAAGACGCAAACCGCGTGGTGGTGTTGGAAAACGGCGCGGTGGTCCAAGCGGGCACCCATCACGCGCTGGTGGGTGAAGAGGGGCTCTACCGGCGGCTCGTCGAGCGGCAGTTCGCGGCGTAACGCGGGCTACCGCGCCTGCTTCACCTCGAGGGCCGAGAGCAGGGACTTGACGGCGGCGTCGAGCGCGACCATCGCACCGGGGGCGCCGGCCAGATCTTTGTGGTGGCCCATCGCCTCGAGCACCCGCGCGCATTCGACGCTGGAGTGCGCCGCGAGGCTCACCAGCGCCCCCTTGAGCCGGTGCGCGGAGCGCTTGACGGCCTCGGCGTCAGCCTTCTCGACCGCCTTGCGCACGTCGGCGACCATGCCCTCGGCTTCACGGCGGAACAGCTCGAGCACCTCGTCGACGAGCGCTTCATCGCCTCCGCAGTTCTCCCGAAGCATCGCCCAGTTCAGGACCTCCATTTGCGTCGCTTCCTCCCTCGACTGCACGGTCACCACTGACTCACCTGGTTGCTTTCGACCCAGGTCGCTCCCAGGGGCGAGCCACCTTCGAACGTCAGTGTTGCAACCGCGGGTCCACACAATCCCCCCCGGTGCGGGGATGTCATGAAATGGAGTCGTGATGTGGCACACTCGGTGGACCGATGCCCGCCGACACATCGCTCCTGGCCACCGTGCCGTTGTTCGAGAAGCTCGATGACGAGGAACGCCAGCTCCTGGCGACCCAGCTCGACGAGGTCTCTTTCACAGCCGGGCAGCTCATCTTTCAGCGCGGCGACCCAGGTGGGTCGATCTTCATCGTCGCCGAGGGCGCAGTGGAGATCTTCGTCAGCGACACCACCGGCCAGCGCATCGTGTTCGAGACGGCGAAGGCGGGCGACTTCTTCGGCGAGCTGTCGCTGCTCGACGGAGACCCGCGCAGCGCGTCAGCCCTGGCCGTGGCCGCCACCCGGGCGCTGCGCGTCGACCGCGAAGACCTGCGCCTGCTCTTCACCCGTCACCCCACCGCGGCGATGGACGTGCTGGCCGTCATGGGCCGGCGCCTTCGGGAGGCCGATTCGCTCCTCGGGAGCCGACCGGTCAGCAGCCCGAACCAGGCCGTCGAAGAGCGCATCACCCCGGTGCAGCGCATCGCCGACTGGGCGGCCGACTTCTCGGGCAGCTTCGTCTTTCTCTTCGTGCACCTGATCTGGTTCGCCGTGTGGATCGGCATCAACCTCGATCTCATGCCGACCGTGATTCACTCGTTCGACCCGTACCCGTTCGGTCTCTTGACCATGGTGGTGTCGCTCGAGGCGATCTTCCTCTCGTGCATGGTGTTGATCAGCCAGAACCGGCAGGCCGGCAAAGACCGAATCCGGTCTGACGCTGAATACGAAGCGAACATTCGCGCCGGGCTCGAGGTGACGCAGCTCCATGTGAAGCTCGACGCGCTCTACGAGCAGTTCGGCTCGCGGCTCGACCGACTGGAGCGTGAGATCACCGGCAAGACATCGGGTATCCGCTCCACCCCGTCGTCGATCACCCGCACTTGAACTTGACGTGGTAGAATGACGTCATGGGCGCTTCCTCGAAACACGCCGTCGATCCCTCGCAGCTCCCGGTGCCGTATTCCCCGCGCACCGGCCGGCAAGACATCGAGCACCAGCGAAACGAGTGGGCCAGCGGTACGCGCGGCGGCGGCTCGGTTCCCGCTGACTTCGAATGGGGCACCAACCCCAAGCAGCACCAAGAAGAGCGCGGCGCGGCCGACGCCGACACCATTATCTCGCGCTGAGCGTCTCGAGCCGCTGCACGAGGTAGCGCCCGAGCCCTGTCACCGTCGACTCATCGATGGTGTGGCCGCCGTCGAAGGGGTTGAACGTCACTGGCATGCCCTGGGCTTCGAAGAGCTCGCGCAGCCACTGCGCCGCGCCGAAGGCCAGAATCGGGTCGCCCCTGCCGTGCGACTGAAACACCGGCAACCCCGCCCGCGCCTTGGCCTTGGTGGCCCACACGTCTTCGAGCAGCAGCGTGCCGGAGAGCACCACCAACCCCAGCGGGGCCTCCTCGAGCCGGAGCGCGACATCGGTGGCGATCATCGCCCCTTGAGAGAACCCGCCGACGATCACTCGCCCCACCGGCAGGTCGCTCTTCAGGCACACCTCCGATACCAGCGCGCGCACAGCCTGCCGCGCGGCCGGCATGCCATCGGGCTCGACGCGCCGGAACTCTCGCAGCGACGACGGGTCGCCCGCCTGGAGACGCGCCACGGTGGGGAGATCAATGAGCCACCACGCGCGCGCCTGCCCCCACCCCAGGTTGCCCATCGACAGCACCCCGGCGGGAAAGAAGAAGCGCACATCGGCGAGCGACGGCTCGCGCGACACGAGCTCGTTCCACAGGGTGACGAGGTCGTCGGCGGGCGCTCCGAAGCCGTGGCAGAGAATGACCGCCGCGCGGGCCGGCCCCTGCGTCTGCTGCATCACCCGAACCTCGAGGCCGCCGAGCGTCGTCAACATGCGCGTGGCCGTATGCCAG
>JAEUJT010000016.1 GCA_016793525.1 Archangium sp.
TCCATGCCGGCGTCGAGGCAGCGCTGGCGGTCGCCCTCCATCACCCCGGCGGTGAGGGCGATGATGGGCAGGTGGCCGCTCTTCTCGCCCGCACGCCACGAGCGGGTCGCGTCGAGCCCGTCGAGCACCGGCATCTGGCAGTCCATCAGCACGCCGTCGAAGCGGCCCGACGCCATGGCCTCGAGCGCCAGCTGGCCGTTTTCAACCAGGTGCACCGTGCAGCCGAGGCGCGCCAACAGCCCTTGAATGACGCGTTGGTTGACTGGGTTGTCTTCAGCCACCAGCACCGAGCGCCCGACGAGCGCCGTGGTCACCGTGGGCGGCGGAGGCATCACCCGCAAGCCCGACGGCGTCAGCGCGCGCTCCGCCAGGTCCCACAGGTCGCGCCGCCGCGCCGGCAACCGAATGAGGGCCGCCACCGACTCGCTGCTCTCTCTCGCCGTGGCCAGCACCCCGCACGGCCGGCCGCTCCGCCGCGCGCGCTCGAGCACCGGCCCCCACGTCACGTCGCCCAGCACCAGCTCGGACGTCGGCACCAAGGCCAGGGCCTCGTCCAGCGTGGCCGCCTCGTCGACGTGTGCGCCGGTGGCCTCGAGGCGCAGGCGGAGCCCATGCCGGGTGTGGGCCCGTGGGGTGGCCACCAAAATGGTGCGGCCGTGCAGCGAGGGAATGAGGTCGCTCGTCGGCGCCGTGGGGAGCGTCAGCTGCACGCTGAAGCAGCTGCCGGTGGGCGTGCTGACCACGCCGATGTCGCCGCCCATCGCCACCACCAGCCGCTTGCAGATGGCGAGGCCCAGGCCCGAGCCGCCGAAGCGCCGGGTGGTGCTGGTGTCTTCTTGGGAGAAAGCCGAGAAGAGCCGGGGCACCGCGTCGGGCGCGATGCCGATGCCGGTGTCGTGCACCTCGAGCGTGACGTCGACGCGGGTCGGGCCGGCCGGGGTCGCCCGCATGTCGAGCCACACCGCGCCGCGCGAGGTGAACTTCACCGCGTTGCTCAGCAGGTTCAGCACCACTTGCCGCAGCCGCGCCGGGTCGCCCATCACCGCCACGCTGCGCCCGGCGTGAGCCACCGTGGCGAGCTCGAGCTGCTTCTGGTGCGCGGGTTCGGTCATGACCGCGAGCGCGTCTTCGACCACGTCGTCGAGGCTGAAGGGAATGGACTCGAGCTCGAGCTTGCCGGCGTCGAGCCGCGAGAAGTCGAGAATGTCGTTGGTGAGCGAGATGAGGCCCTCACCGCAGGCCCGCACCGTCTCGACGTATTCGCGCTGCAGCTGCGTGAGCGGCGTGTCGAGCAGCAGTCGGGTCATGCCGATGACGCCGTTCATCGGGGTGCGAATCTCGTGCGACATGGTGGCGAGAAAATCGGCCTTGGCCCGAGCGAACTGGAGCGCGGAGTCGCGCGCGGCCTCGAGCACCGCCTGGTGGCCGACGCGTGCGGAGATGTCGTGCCATTCAGCGAGCACTGGGCCCACGGCGTCGGCGGTGAGCGGCGTCAGCGTCACCTCGACCGGCACGGTGGTGTCGGAGGCGGTGCGGTAGGTCCAGTCGAAGCGCTGCGGCGCCCGGCGGGCCTTGGCGACGTACGCATCCCACGCCGGGCCGCTGGCGGAGCCGTCGGGCTGGGTCTCGCGCGCCAACGCCAGCGGGGTGAGGCCGATGACGCTCGCGCGCGAGGTGTGCCGCAGCATCGACGCCGCGGCCGGGTTGCAGTCGACCACTTTGCCGTTGTCGAAGAGCACGTACGCCGTCGACGAGCGCTCGAAGAGCACGCGAAAGCGCTCGCGCGAGGTGATGCGCTCCGACGCGTCGGCGAGCAGCCACACCTCGTCGGTGCCGAAGGGCGAGACAGTGCATTCCACCAGCCGCTCGGCGCCCCCGGTGCGCAGCGTCACCACGTAGGTGCGAGACGCGGCCTGTTGGCGCTCGGCGCCGTGGAAGGCGCGCATGGTGGCGGCGTCTTCGCCGTACAGCCCTCGGAACCACGCGTCGGCGTCGATGACGGCCGGGCCGGCCCAGTCGAGCAGCGCCCGCGCCTCGGCGTTGAGGGCCACCAGGTCTCCGGTGAGGCACGCGGCCGGGAGCCCGAGGGCGCGCACGAAGGCGCTCAAGCGCTCTCCGGCGGCGTCGTTGGCCAGGCGCGCCAGCACCCGGGCCGCGTCTTGGAGCGAGGCCGGAGCGGGCGGCCACGAGGTCGCCGCGCCGCGGGTGAACCAGGCGATGGTGCCTTCGGTGGAAGCGACGACCCACACGCCGCGATCATCGCTGGTGGTCGTGGGCGGGAGGTCGACCGAGGTGGCATCGATGCCGTGGCAGAGCCGCCGCAGCGGCGTATCGATCACGATCGCACGCGCGCCGAGCGCGGTAGCAGCGAGCGCCATGGCTTGCGCCAAGACACCCTCGGCGGAAGAGACGGGAGACACGGGTACCTCAGTTGTGCCCGACGCGACGACGGGGTTCAACGTTGTCTCGCTGCGGACATTTGCTCACGTGTCGCCGTTGCCCCAGTCAGCCGTGACCCGTCGTCCGAAATGTGGATCTCGCCCCTGCGCAGGCTTGACGAGGGCCGAGGCTCGGTGCAGCTCGCCCCGAGGGGAAATGGCCGCTCCCAACCCAGCCGACCACGTTGATCCGCTTCGTCGGTGGTGGATCAGCCGTGGGCGCCTCGGTCATTGAAACGCGGCAGTGCGCTCCGCTGAGCGGGTGACGCCGCCGCTCCACGCGGGTCGAGCGCCGGTCACTGGCCTTCGCGGCCGCGGCGGCGAATCGTCTCGAGCCAGGTGGTGGCGCGCTCGGCGGCGAGCTTGCGCAGCGACGGCGGCTCGGGCGCTCGGAGCACCTCGGCCAGCGAGGTGAGCATGCGCAGCGGGCGGCCCAGCGTCGCGGCCAGCAGCGCGTCGGCCTCGTCGGCCAGTGGCTGCGCACGCGACACGCTCGGCGCCGACGGGCTCCAGGCGGGGGGGAACATCGCGGCCAGCCGGGCGAAGCGCATGGCCTCGGCGCCCCGCGTGCCCTCGGCGAAGGTGAGCGGAAGTGTCGCGGTGCGCTGGCGGTCGATGAGCACGGCCTGGCGGCACGACGCGCCCTGGTGGATCCACGCCGAGGGTGAAAATCGAGTGGGCAGCGCTGGCACCATCGCGGAGAGCGCCCAGGCTTCGGGTCCGCCGGCGAGTCTCTGCACCAGCGCGGGGAAGTGGTCGACCGTCACCGTGTCGCCCGCTTCGAGGCACGCCAGATACTGGCCCTGAGCCGCGCCGAGGCCTGCGTTCGTTCGCGCGGCCCAGTCGCTCGACGAGGAGGCGACGCCGACCGCCACCACGCCCGCGCGTCGCTTGGCTGAGCCAAGCACCTCGTCGAGCACCTCGGCGCGCAGGGGAGAGGCCACCAGAATCTCCAGCGGCCGCTGCGGTTGATTCAGCAGCGAGGCGAGTGTGGTCTCCAGGGCCG
>JAEUJT010000046.1 GCA_016793525.1 Archangium sp.
GGCCATCACCGAGCGGCGCACCGCGGGGGTCCAGTAGTACGACCAGTTGCCGGAGTTCTGCACCTGGTACAGGTCGCGCATCGACACCGCGCCGCGCGGGGTGAAGCCGGTGGTGACGTCGACGTCGAAGACGCGCAGGTCCGACGTGAAGCTGCTCCAGTAGCCGCCGGTGTTGCCCGTGTCCCAGCTCGACTCCCAGCTCGCGAAGGGAATCGCCAGCAGCTTCTTCGCGGGGAAGTAGTTGAACGCCTTGTGCTCGTTCTGCGCCTCGCTCCAGCCGTACGCGTTGCCGACGAGCTGGGTGAAGGTCTGCCGCGGGTTCGCCAGGTCTGACACGTCGAAGATGGCGAGCTGCAGGGCGCGCGCGCGCCAGTCGTTGCCCGTCTCCGGCACGTAGGTGCCGATGGTGAGCAGGTGGTCGGCGTCGATGGGGTGCAGGTAGGTGGAGAAGCCCGGAATCTTGAGCTCGCCCAGCTTGCGCACGTTGGTCGGGTCGGTCAGGTCGAAGGTGAAGAGCGGGTCGACCTGGCGGAACGTCACCACGAAGCCTTTTCCCTCGATGAAGCGGCTCGACATGATGCGCTCACCCTGCGCGAGGTCGGCCGACTGGCCCACCACGTCGAGCGAGCCGTTCACGTTGCGCAGCACCGAGACGCGGTTGGTGGTCTCCATGCGGCCCCAGGTGTTCTGCGGGTTGGCCGTGTCGGGCACGCGGGTCTGAATGGTGGTGGCGACGCGGAAGTGCCCCTGCCACTCGTCCATCGAGAACTGGTCGACGATGTGGCCGTCGACCGCCCC
Source organism: Archangium sp. (assembly GCA_016793525.1). Next base: position 799 of record JAEUJT010000046.1, read on the forward strand.
GGAGCCCGCGTACACCGCGCCGTCGGGGTGCGAGATGTCGAACTGGTGCAGGTACGTCGTGTCGCGCTGGCCCGGCCGCGGCCACCACCACCAGTGCCGAGTCGCGATGTAGAGGTTCTCGGCCGACGCGTAGACCTCGCCCGGCTCGGCGAGAATCGAGGTGCGGTCGAGGCTGCCGGCGTTGGCCAGGTTCAGCGTCACCACCGACACCGTGCCGAGGCGCGTGGGCGCGTTGACTCGAGAGAACGAGGTGCAGTCTTGCGGCAGCGCGGTCTCCACGCCGTTGATGACGGCGCGGCCCTCAGGCGCCCAGCCCGCGAGCGTCTGCTGCCGAATGAGGCGCTCGTTTTCGACGATGAGCGCGTCGTACGAGGCGCGCAGCTGGGCGGCGTTATTCCACAGCGTGGGGGTGTACTCGGGGTACCAGCGCACGCCGTCGGGGAAGTGGAAGCCGTCGTTCATCACCAGCCGCACCGAGTCGCCCACCAGCCGCGCCGAGGTGTACAGGCCGGGAAGGTAGTACTCGTGGGTGACGCGCAGGTTGGCCATGTCGCTCACGTCGACCACCGACACCTTGACGGTGTTGGCGTTGTAGTAGCCGCAGTCGAGGCCCAAGCACCGCTCGCCGGCGGCGTGCGAGAGCGCGTACCAGCGGTAGATGCTCGAGAAGACCACCGCTTCAGACGTGCCGCGGAGGAACATCTCGCGCGGGTAGCCTTCAATCTCCAGCGTGCCCAACACGCGGGTGTCGGCGGCCGGCCAGCTGCGCGCCGCGTGCAGCTTCTGCCCGGAGAGAACGAAGATGCGCGTACCGTCGTTCTTCACGAAGTCGGCTTCATCGACGCCGGCCACCTGGTTGTTGGTGGTGGTGAAGTTGGTGGGAGCGGCCGCCTGTGATGCGCCCGCATTGGCCGTCGGCGCCGAAGCCCTCGCGTCGAGCTCGGCACCGCCGAAGAAGCCGCCCCACCAGCCCCAGCTGGGCACGCCGTCGCGCTGCGATTCGAGCTGGGTGCGCATCTGCAGCACCGCGGTGTCTTCGAGGTACGTCTCTAAATCGGTGCACGCGTTCGCGCCGTGAAAGGCCGTCAGCGCGACCTTCTTCTGCACCTCACTCGGCTCGGGAATCGTCGAGTTCGAGCACCCGGTGCCGAGCCCCACGCTTCCAAGCCCCATGGCCAAGGTGGCCCATCGCCAACGTCGTGTCAGTGTCATGTGAAGGTCCTCTTTCGGAAACGTACGACCGCAACCGCCTCGGCCCACGGGAGATGGTTGCCAGGCCGGCGCCAGCTCAAAGGAGCGTGAAATCAATGATTTGTGGTCGTGCTGGCCTCAGGAAACTGAGGTCTCCGTACGCTGATCGCGAATTTTCACCACCCGCCGAAGCTGAGGCGCACAGCAGGAGCAGCGCAACGACGAGAAAGGTGCGCAGGGGCCGCTGCATCGCTCGCCCGGCCGACGTGTCACTGCACGAAGCGCACGGCCTGCTGCACGGCGATGGGGATTCGCGCCGAGCCCGACTCGACCTGCGCGGTGAAGGTGAGGTCGGCGCGGCCTTGCTGCACTGCGCGCATCACCCCCACCCCCGCGGAGAGGAAGTTGATGGTCAGCGGCAGCGCCACCTGCTTCGTGCCGCGACCCTCGAGCGCGCCCAATGGCGGAGTCGACAGCGTGCCCACCGGCGCTCCAGCGAGGCGGAGGCTGCCCGACACCACGCCCACCGGCAGCGCATAGCTGCTGCGGTTGGTCACGTTGAGCGGGAATTCGATGGTGACGCCCTGGAGGGAAAAGTTGGAGACGCGCGGCTCTCCAAAGGCCACCGCCGGTCGCTTGGGCACCTCGAAGTCGCCCTCTTTCGCGAGGGGGAAGCGCAGCACGCCGATGGGGGTCTGCACGCCGATGCGCCCTTCGGCTTTCCAGTGCGCTGTGTCGCGGGTGAGGAACACCTCGAGCACCTGCGCGACGTCGAGAAAGCTCAGCTGCGTGGGGAAGTGGAGCTCGCTCACGCCGTTGGCGGCGATGTTCAGACCCTGCTTCGGCGCTCCGGCGACGACCTGGTGCCCGTCGACGAACAGCGCGTAGTCGACCGAAGCCAGCGAGATGGCCACCGCGTTCGGGTTGTTCAACGCCCACACCGTGTCGAGCGTCAGCCCGCCCAACGTCACGTCGCTCACCACCACCCGAGTGAAGCTGAATGACGGTTGGCGGAACGACGACTTCAACAGGTCGCGGAGCAGCGCGCATCCGCTCCCGGTGACGAGGAAGAGCAGCAGGAGTGCACGTCTCACGAGGGCCTCGATTCCAGCGGGCGGAGCCCAACGATGAGCAGGAACCCAATCATCCACAACTCGCCCACCGTCGCCGGAATGGTCAGCGCGTCGGCCAGCCAGCGCGGCGCATCGGGGACTCCGTTCGCCACCAGCGCGCTGAGTGTGTAGCCGACGCCGCCGACGAGCAAGGTCCACCCCAGGGCCTTCGGCAGGTGGCGCGACGTGCGCGCGATGTGGCCCATGGGCACCAACCAGAGCCCGAAAAACAGCGCCCCGACGCTCCAGAGCCGCTCGCTCACTACGTAGAAGAGCTGCACGGTCGCCCCCACGTCACCGCCCGGCGCGAGGGTGGCGTCACCCACCACCACGAGCGCCGTCGACAGGCACGCTGCGCTGCCCAAGATGGCGACCGCGTTCATCAGCCCGAAGGCGGCGATGGCCATCGCGGCCACCACGTTCACTCCGCGGAACAACTTGAAGAACCACACCGCGGTCAGCGCCTGCGTCGCCACCGTCAGCAACTCGAGCACGACGCCGAAGCGGGCCATCGCCGCGCGGCTCACCAGGTTGCGCGCCGTCTCGGCTGGCATCTCCGCCACGTAAAGCGCGGGGCGGACCAACAGAAACCCGAGGCCTCCCGCGACCGCGAGCGCGAGGTACAAGAACCCGGTGACCCGAGCGGTCATCTTCAGTTCAGTCATGTGGCGCCTTGGACGGCGGGGTGACTCGATTGATTTCGAGGCCGCGCTCGTCGGCCCACTTGGTCATGAAATGCATGTAAAAACAATGCATTGAGACTAACTTGCATCAATACGCATGAATGAATTATGACGTCCGAGTGTCGGTCGCTCTCGCCTCCAGCCGGTCGTCCACGGCGCGCTTTCCCGCGCGGGTCGACCTGTTTCGTCTCCTCTCGGAGCCGGGCCGGCTGCAGGTGTTGGCGCTGTGCGCCGAAGACGAGCTCGCGGTGTCTGAGTTGGCGACGCTGCTCGACGACAGCCAGCCGCAGGTGAGCCGCAAGGTCGCGCCGCTCCGCGAGATGGGGCTGCTCGACGCGCGCCGCGACGGGACCCGTACGTTTCTCCGGGCCAACCGCGAGGTGCTGCGCTCCGACGTGGTGGTGGCCGACGCGGTGGCCGAGGGTCGCCGCCTGTGCCTCGCTGACGGCAGCCTGGCGCGCATCCCCGCGGTGGTGGCGGCGCGCGAAGACACCGGCCGCACACACTTCGAGTCGGCGCCGGTCGCGCGCACCGCCGTCGCTTCGTCGCCCGAACATCTGGCGCACTTGGCGGCGCTGTCTCCACTGCTTCCCGGGCGTGCGCTGGCCATCGACGTCGGCACCGGAGACGGCTTGGTCCTCGACGTGGTGGCGCCGCTCTACCAGCGGGTCATCGCCGTGGAGCGCAGCCGGGCCCAGCTGGCGCGTGTCGCCGAGCGCGTAGCCTCGCGCGGGTTCCACCACGTGTCGCTCTTCTCAGGCAGCTATGACGACGCGGCGCTGCTCGAGCGGGTCGACGCGGCGGGTGGAGCCGACCTCGTTTTCGCGGGCCGTACGCTGCACCACGCTTCGCGACCAGCCCAGGCCATCGCCTCGTTTGCGCGGTTGCTCAAGCGCGGCGGCCACGTGGTGGTGCTCGACTACTTGCCCCACGAGAACGACGAACTGCGCGGAGAAGCGGGTGACGTGTGGCTCGGCTTCGCGCCCGACGAGCTGCCGAAGTTGTTCGAAGGGGCCGGCCTCTCCGCGCTGGGTGACGTCACCATTCCCGCGGCGTTTCACCCGGGCGGCCCCGACGCCGCGCTCACCTGGCATGCCTGGGTGGCTCAAAAACCTGTCGCTGTACCCCTCCCGCTCGCGAGCGTGCTCGCGGGTCTCACGCCGTAACCAGAACGCCGTAAAACCAAGGACGAACCATGGAACACAAGACGACTTTCCCCGCGTACAAGGTTGCCGACCTCACCCTCGCCGAGTGGGGCCGCAAAGAGATCACCATCGCCGAGAAAGAGATGCCCGGCCTGATGGCGTTGCGCGCGCAGTACAAGGGCAAGGCCCCGCTCAAGGGCGCCCGCGTCGCTGGCTGCCTGCACATGACCATCGAGACCGCGGTGCTCATCGAGACGCTCACCGCGCTCGGCGCCGAGGTGACGTGGACCAGCTGCAACATCTTCTCGACCCAGAACCACGCCGCGGCGGCCATCGCCAAGACGGGCGTGCCGGTGTTCGCGTGGAAGGGGCAGACCCTCGAAGAGGCCGACTGGTGCCTCGAGCAGCAGCTCTTCGCCTTCAAAGACGGCAAGGGCCCCAACCTGATTCTCGACGACGGCGGCGATTTGACGATGTGGGTGCACAACAAGCACCCGAAGCTGCTCGAAGGCGGCCCGGAGTCGATCCGCGGCCTGTCCGAAGAGACCACGACGGGCGTGCACCGCCTCTACGAAATGATGAAGTCGGGCGCGCTCAAGGTGCCGGCCATCAACGTGAATGACTCGGTCACCAAGTCGAAGTTCGACAACCTCTACGGCTGCCGCGAGTCGTTCCTCGACGGTATCAAGCGCGCCACCGAGGTGATGATCGCCGGCAAGGTCGTCGTCGTCGCTGGCTACGGAGACGTCGGCAAGGGGTGCGCACAGTCGGCCCGCGGCATGGGCGCGCGCGTGCTCATCACCGAGATCGACCCCATCAACGCCCTGCAGGCGGCGATGGAGGGCTACCAGGTCATCACCATGGACGAAGCGGCTCCCATGGCCGACATCATCTGCACCGCGACCGGCTGCGTCGACGTGGTCACCGGCGAGCACATGAGCAAGATGAAAGACGGCGCGATTCTCGCGAACATCGGCCACTTCGACGCCGAGATACAGATTTCGTGGCTCGAGAAGAACCCCGAAATTCGCGAAGAGAACATCAAGCCCCAGGTCGACCAGTTCATCTTCCCCAACGGCAAGCGCCTCACCGTGCTCGCCCGCGGCCGCTTGGTGAACCTGGGCTGCGCGTCGGGTCACCCGTCGTTCGTGATGTCGAACTCCTTCACCAACCAGGTGCTGGCGCAGCTCGCGCTCTGGGGCGCCATCGACACGGGCAATAAGTTCGAGGCCGGCAAGGTCTACGTGCTGCCCAAGAAGCTCGACGAACACGTCGCGCGCCTGCACCTCGACAAGGTCGGCGCCAAGCTGACCAAGCTCACCGAGACCCAGGCGAAGTACCTCGGCGTGACGACCGAAGGGCCGTTTAAGCCCGACCACTACCGGTACTGAGTCGTCGCGGTTTCGGCGCTGACGTCAACGCGGGCCACTCCGGGGAATCGGGGTGGCCTGTTTTGTTCATGTTTACAATTCAGTTCGAAAAGCATCGATTCTCAAGACGGTCTCGGCTGGCGTAGGAGAGGCGTCATGCGTCGCTCCCTCCTGACTTGGCTCGTGCTCTTCGCGTGCGGTGAAGTTTCCGTGACGCCCCCTGCCGAGGAGTTCGACTCGGGCGTGGAGGCGCTGCGCGATGCGGGTGAGGTCGTCGACGCGGGGCCTGGTGGACCGGCGCCCATTTCCTTCGACCGCGACATCTGGCCGGTGCTGCGGCGGGACTGCGCGGGGTGCCACGATACGGCGAACATCGGCGACTTCCGCACCGCGACCTCGGCGTACACCGCGCTGACCGACCCGAACCGGCGCTCCGGCTCGATGTGCCGCGCGGCCTCGGAGCCGGTGTTGCAGCTCGTGGTGCCGGGCTCTCCAGAGGACAGCGGGCTGTGGCACCTCATCGCCGTCGGCTACCGCGGGTGTGGCGGCGTGTACGGCATGCCGAAGGGCGACGGGCGCGGGCTGCTCATCGACTTCGACCCCGACACGGCGGTGCGCATTCAGCTGTGGATTCGAGAGGGCGC
>JAEUJT010000056.1 GCA_016793525.1 Archangium sp.
CCTCAACTACTGGTACCGACTGCCGGCCACGTACAACCCGGCCAAGCCCGGCGGCTACCCGGTCATCATGTACCACCACGGCTCGGGCCAGCGCGGAGACGGCTCGGCCGCCAGCGGCAACTACGACAAGGTGACGGCTGACGGTCCGCTGCGCGAGGTGAAAGATGGTCGGTGGCAGGTCTCGGGAGTTGATCGCCACGACGCGATTCTCATCGGGCCCCAGACCCCCACCTCGCGCTCGGGTGACAACCACCCCGCGCACCCGGCCAACGGCCAGCAGAGCTTGCACACGCTGCGAGACGTGAAGGCGCGCTTCAACGTCGCGCCCGACAGCAGCTTCGTCACCGGCTTCAGCATGGGCGGGAAGTCGGCGCTGCGCGCCATCGTGCGTTGGCCGACCGAGTTTCGCGCGGTCGTGGCGGTGGGTACGGAGTGGAGCGCCGACGTCGGGCTGCCCATCACCAACGCGGCTGGCCGGGGCGCGTGGGTGTTCTGCGGCCTCAACGACTCCGCCTGTCCGAAAGACGGCTCGGGGCTGCCCAACGTCGAAGCGAAGGTGGTGCAGGCGCTGAACGCCGTGGCGCCCGGCACGGCCCAGGGCACCTACCTCGCACAGGCCCACACCACCGGCTACGTCTTCAACCAGTACGGCACCACGGCCACCGGCTTTCACGGCACCAACATCTATTCGTGGATGATGAGCATGGTCACCGGCACCCCGCCCGAGCCGCCGCCGGAGCAGCTGCTGTCGCGGCGCACCGACGTGACGGTCTCGAGCTGCGCGACGTGCACGTATTCGGGCACCCTCGCCGCGGTGAATGACGGCGTCACCACCAGCGACACCACCCGGTGGATTGGCCAGAAGCCGAACCTCGTCGGCTCCTTCCCGTACGTGCAGTTCCAGTGGCCGAACACGGTGTCGTTCACGCGCGCCATCGTCTTCTCCGGTTTCCAAACCGGGTACGCCGTGCCCAAGGGCCACTTCGAAGCGTCGGCCGACGGGGTGACCTTCACCACGGTGGGCCAGTTCGACGGGAACACCCAGCAACAGACGGCGCCCATCACCCTCACTGGGAGCGGCCGCTTTCTTCGCTTCGTGTGTGAGCCGCCGGCGACCGACTACTGCCGCGTGCGAGAGGTCGAGGTCTACGGCACGGCGCCGTAACCCTTCGAACAGCGCCCCTCAGCCGAGCAGCGGCTTCACGTCGAGCTGCTTCGACTTCAAGAACTCGGGGTTGAAGACCTTCGAGGTGTAGCGGCTGCCGTGGTCACAGAGGAACGTGACGATGCGCAGCCCCCGCCCTTGGGAGCGCTTCGCCACCTCATACGCCCCGCGCACGTTGAGCGCCGCCGAGGTGCCCACCACCAACGCGTCGGTGCGGGCCAGGTGGTAGAGCGTGTCGATCATCTCTTGGTCCGTCACCCGCAGCGCCTCGTCGACCTGCGCGCGCTTGAAATTTTCGGTGAGGCGCATGATGCCGATGCCCTCGGTGATGGAGCTGCCGCTGCCCTCGACCTTGCCCTCGCGCACGTAGCTGTAGAGCCCCGAGCCCGGAGGGTCGACCAGCACCACGCGCAGCTTCGGGTTCTTCTCTTTCAAGTACCGGGAGACACCTCCAAGCGTGCCCCCCGTGCCCGAGGCGCTCACCAGCACGTCGACCCGGCCCTCACACTGCTCCCACATCTCCGCGCCGGTGGTCTCGTAGTGAAAGTCGCCGTTGGCGGTGTTTTCGAACTGGTTCGCCCAGAACCAGCCGTGCTGCTCCGCAAGCGCCCGCGCCGCGTGAAAGAAGTGGCCCGGGTTGGCGAACGGCACCACCGGCACCTTGCGCACCTCGACGCCCATGGCCTCCAACAGCTCGTATTTTTCGCGCGCCTGGTTGTCGGGCATCGTCACCACCACGCGGTAGCCGCGCTCCACGCCGAGCATGCCCAGGCCGATGCCGGTGTTGCCCGCGGTGCCCTCGACGATGGTGGCGCCCGGCTTCAACAGCCCCTGTGCCTCGGCCGCGCGAATGATGCCCTTGGCCGCCCGGTCTTTGATGCTGCCGCCGGGGTTCATGAACTCGGCCTTGCCGAAAATCTCATTCCCCGAAGCCTTCGACAGCGACCCAATGCGCAGCAGCGGCGTGTTGCCCACCGAGTTCCACAGCGTCGACGGCATCGTCACCACCCGGCCCAGATGTAGTCGAGCGTGGGGAGGAAGTTGTTGCTGCGCACGCGCGAGGTGGTGCTGAAGCCGTCGGCGCCCTTGGAGACCGCGAGCGCGCCTTGGTCGGCGTTGGCGAACAGCAGCCCCACCGTGATGCGGCTCTGCTTGAAGACCGCGATGTCGAGGCCCACGTGCGCGGTGACGACGAACGGAGAGAGCGTCGCCAAAGGACCCACGTCTTTCCCCTGCGTGACCAGGTTGCCCTGGCTGCCGGTGACATAGAGGTTCAGCTCTCCCCGCACCCGGAACAGCGAGCCGAGGGGGTAGTCGTACGCGCCCCCGAGTCGCCCGCAGAAGCCGGTGAGCGGCGCTGAGAAGAGCAGGTCGAGTGGAATCAGAAACGAGTTGAGCGGGCCGGCATTCGTCGGACCAAACGGCACTCGAAACGCCGCGTCGAGCTTCACTGTCCACACGTCGCCGGTCATTCCGCCGGGGCGCGAGCTGCCGGCGTCGAGAACGTGAACGTCTCCCGGAGGCCCGCTCGGCTCGGAGCGGAGCAGGTTCGCGCCCGACAACACGAGCCCGAGGCGTGGAATCAGCATCCACCCGATGGTGTCGCTGCTCGTGCCCCAGGTGGGGAAGAAGTAGCCCTTCATCAGCCGCATGCCGAAGGTGGGCACCAGCAGCCCGGCCTCCGCGGTGAGGAACACCGGCGAGCGAATGAGCGAGAACCGCGCGTCGACGTGCGGCGCCACGAAGAACAGCAGCGGGTTCGCCTGCAGCTCGAGCCGGTCGGTCACCGCGATGCGCAGCGGGTTGAA
>JAEUJT010000099.1 GCA_016793525.1 Archangium sp.
GTTGGGCCAGCCCATTGACGACACGACCGGCGACGGGCTCTCGGTGCAGACGAGTGTTGTGCGCGCCTCGCGACTCCGCGTCGACGGCAGCCGGGGCACGGGGGTGGTCGTGCGCCGCGCGGGGAGCGACTTCACCAGCGCAGACCTGGTGGTGCGCGATACCGTCGGCACCCAAGCGGTGGGGACCGGCGCCGGCATCAGCGTCGTGTTGGGTGCCACCGCGGTGTTCGAGCGAACGTTGCTCGCGCGGAACCGCGCGGTGGCGTTTCTGTGCGGCTCGTCGGCCTCAATGACCACCGTGGCTTTGTCTGACTTCACGGTTGTCGACACCAAGCCGGGAGGCGAGCCCACCGGCGGCGTCGGGTTGATGATTGTCCCCGGCGCCACGGTGGAGTTGCAGCGCGCCCGCCTGGAGCGCAACCTCATGGCCGGCCTGTCGGTGCAGGGCACGCTCCACGCCAGCGACGTCACCATTCGTGAGACGACGGCGGCGAAGACCAACGACTCCGCGGCCGGCCTCATCGTGATGAGCGGCGCGCGCGCCATCATCGAGCGGCTCGCGCTCGAGGCCAACACCTCGAACGGCGCGCTCGTGTTCGACCCAGGCACACACCTGGAGCTCTCCGACATGGCGGTGCGCGGCACGCAGCCCAACCCGTGGGACGGCTTCGACGGCGCCGGCCTCATCGTGGCGAGCGGCGCCGAGCTCGTCGGTCAGCGCGTCGCGCTCGAAGACAACCACGTCGTGGGGCTGATGGCCGGCGAGGCGAACACGCGCGTCGAGCTGACCGATGTCGCGGTCATTGGCACCGCGCTCCCGCCGTGTTTCCTCAAGCCGGGCTGCGATGGGCTGCGCCCGACGGGGGTGCTTTCGGTCGACGATGCCGGCGTGCGGCTCTCCCGCTTCGTGGTGGCACGAAACGGTGGCTCCGGAATCGAGCTCGCGGGCGGCGGCGTGGTGGACCTGGCCGACGGAGACATCAGCGGCCATCGGGTGGGGGCCAACGTCATGACGCCCGACTTCGACCTGGCGCGAATCGATCAACGCGTTCGCTACCGAGACAACGAGCGCAAGCTCACCGCCGAGGTCGTGCCCTTGCCCAAACTGCCTACGCCAGCGAGGCCGACCGCTCCGTGACGAGCTCAGCCGACCAGCTGTTGTCCACCGTCACCGCGCGGCAGTGGCTCGAGGGCACCGACGAGCTGCGCCACGTGGTGTCCGACACGCTGCTCGAGGTGCTCCCTCCACACTTCACCCTGGCGACGACGCTGGGGCACGAGGTGTCAGCGTTGCCGTGGTTCGTCCACGAGCCGTCGAAGCTGGGCTTCTACCTCGTCTTCGGAGACCGCTGCGTCGTCGGCCGCACGCGCGAAGAGGCGATGCACATGAGCGGCGGCTCGCTCTCGAGCGGCGCCCCGCGCCCGATGGAGCCGGTGGAGGTGGTCGACCTCGCGCCGTTCCTCATCGCCGAGACGGTGCTCGACGGCCTGTGGTGGCCACACTTCGGGAGACAGCGCAGGCCACTGGCGCGGGAACTGGGCGAGGTCGCGGCCGGGCTGCGCCAGCTGGGGTTTTCACTGCCGTCAGAAGCCGAGCTCGACCTCGCGTGGCGGTTGTCGCCTCGGCTGGGCCACGCCATTCCCAACCTGTGGACCGGCGTCTGCGCAGAGAGCCTGAAGTCGAACGCCGCGCCCGTCGCGCGCGTCGATGGGCAGGGGTGGTTCGAGGGCCACGCCGGCTGGCCGGAGCGGGAGCTGCTGGCAGAGCGAGACGACCTCCCGGTGCGCCTCCGCGTGCCCTTGCTGCCTGACGCGGTGGCGATGGGCCCCGATGCCGTGGCTGCCCGCGCGGCGCGCGCTCCGCTCGGTTTTCCATACGACTGAAGCGCCGCGGCGCCCCGCTGAGACGATTCGCCACACTCCACCCCGTGATCCGCCCAGCGCGGCGCGGCACGGCGAATGCCTCCCTGGAGGGGACTCAGCTGATCCCGGAGGTCGCCATGTCATCGTTGACCAAAAATCTCAGTGTCGTTTTCGCCGTGGTGCTGGCGGTGGTGGTGGTCGTGCTGGGCGCGGCGTGGGCGCACTCGAATCAACGGGTGCAAGCGCTGCTGCTCGAGCGCACGGCGGCCAACGCGGCCCTCGCCGTTCCGCCGCGCACCGTCGTCGTGGCGCTCCCGGCACCGAAGCTCGTGCCGCTCGAGCCAACCGATGTGCCCCCCGCCGCCCCGACGGCAGCGCCGGTGACCGCCGCGGCCGCGACGCCCGAGGCACCGGCGGTGGCACCCACGCAGGCCGATGCGCGCCAGCCTCCACCGGCCATCAACGCGGTGCTCAACCCGCTCCTGTCGGCGGCGCAACCCCGGGGTGACCTGCGCGAGCTGACCGACCACGACGTCGCGGTGCAAGAGCTCGTCGTGCTCGAGCGACGGCTGTCGACGGGCGACGTGTCCACTGCCACCGCGACGCTCAACACCGCCGAGCCGGTGCTGAATGGCTTCGCCCAGATGCGGGTGCGCAACGCTCGAATGGCCCTCGAGAACAAAGACCTGACGACCGCGCGGAGCGAGCTGCTGGCGGCCATCGGCGAGGCGAGCCGAACCACCCCCTGATGGGCCTCCACCAAGCGGGGGGAAGGGAATGGCGCGGGCGCCCGGCCTCGGGCATATGCTGGCCGGTATGCCCGACGTCAGCTCGCGAAAATTCGTGGAGACGTTTCAGCGCGCCTTCGCCAGCAGCGGCCGCCTCAGCGAAAAAGACCTGACGGCCCTCAAGAAGGTCAAAGACACCCTCGCCAACCCCAATGACCGAGCCGCCGCCGAGCAGGTGTTGGCCATGGTGCGCGGCGACCGCGAGCTCGACGCCTTCGAGGTGGCGCCGGTGCGCAAGGCGATGCAGGTGCTGGCGGGCGTCTCCGGAGCGCGGCTCCCCGCCGACCTCGAGCGGGCCCTCGCCAACGGCGTGCCGGTCAGCAACGTCACCGCCAAGTCGTATGACCTGACGTTCGACGTCTCTGGCACCGGCCCTGATTTCCCGGCGCGCGCGGTGGTGACGCTCGACAAAGCCGCGGGCAAAGAAGCGATTCTCGAGGTGAACCCCGACCGGCTGAAAATCGGCGCGGTGAAGGTGAATGGCCGCGCTGTGCCCTTCGAGGTGAAAAACGGGCGCATTCACGTGAAGGCCCCCGGCGCGAAGGCCATCGAAATTCAATACACGGTGAAGTCGGTCGACGCGGCCGACGACGCCTTCGGCCTCATTCGCGACAAATACACCGGCCGCATGTGGACGCTGACCTGGCCGTACAACACCGGCGCGCTCTTCCCCTCGAACTCCGCGCCGGCTGACGGAGCGACCGCGAAGGTGACGCTCCAGGTGGCCAACGGCTTTCAGGGCGTGTCGGGCGGCAAGGCGGTGGGCGCGAACTCGTACCTCACCACCGGCGAGTCGCCGTCGTACGGCGTCGCCTTCTACACGGCGAAAGACTTCGCCCTGGGCAACGGCGGCACCACCCGCGAGGGCGTGAAGGTCGAGGGCTACGGCGTCGGTGGGCGGCAGGTGCCGAAGAGCACCCGCGACGCGTATTTGAAGACGGCGAAAGAATCGCACGAGTACTTCACCCGCTTCCTCGGCGCGTCGGGCTACGGCGACAGCATGCGGCTGGTCGAAGTGCCGGGGAACCTCGACGGCATGGAGCACGCCTGCTGCGTCGCCATCATGCTGGCCGCCACGGAGACGGTCGACAACGCCAACGAGACCGCCGCGCACGAAATCGGCCACCACTGGTTCGGCAACAACGTGCGCATCGCCGAGTGGGGCGACTTCTGGATGAGCGAGGGCTTCAACAGCTACATCACCTACCGCTACTTCCGCGAGGCCGAGGGCGACTCGAAGTACTACGAGTTGCTCGATCGCGGTCGCGACGCGCTGCGCGACGAGCTCGAATCGAACCCCTTCGGCCTGGTGGCGCCACCCAACACCGACGTCACTGAGATTTTCGACTCGGTGCCCTACGAGTTCGGCCCGTGGATGTTGCGCATGCTCGAGGTGCAGCTCGGCACGCCGAAGTTCGATGCGCTGCTGCGCGACTGGTACGGCGCGAAGAAGCAGTCGGCGGTGTCGACCAAAGACTTCGTGGCCTTCGTGAAGCAGAAGACGGGCAAAAACGTTGGCCCCTTCTTCGAAGCCTGGCGGAACATCAAGGCCGTGCCCACCTTCCGCGCGGAGATAAAGACGACCCAGGCGACTGGCGAGCTGACGGTGAAGCTGACCGCCTCGACGCCGTTCCCCAAGGGCCTCACCGTTCCGCTGCGGCTCGAGGGCGCGGGAGGCAAGGTGCTGACGGTGCAGGTCGACCCCACCAAGCCCTTCAAGGTGACGCCCGGCTTCAAGGTCACCAAGACCACCTGGGACCCGGAGCGCACGGTGCTGGCGCTGGTGCGATGAGAGCGGCGAGCGCGATGAGGCCGTGGGCCGCCCTCGCCGTGCTGTCGCTGGTGGCCTGCCGCGCCGCTTCCACCGCCGACGCCGGAGGTCTCGACGCGGGCGAAGAAGCGCCGGTCGATGCGGGCGAGGTGGTCGACGCCGGGCGCGCGCGCTTCGACGCCGGGCCCGAGCCGTTTCGCTTCGTCGACGCCGGCGCGGGCACCTGGTGCGCCGACCTCGCGCTGGGCCAGTGCCTGCGCGACGTGCGCTGCCTGCGCATCGGCGACGCGGGAGTCCACGACTGCCTGGCGCGGCGGGCGGCGGGCTGTGAGCAATTCGCCGTCGACCGCGGCGTGGCCGAAGGCCGACTCCGCTTCGAACCCGAGGCCGCGGTGGCCTGCCTCAACGACTACGGCGCGGGCAGCTGCGAGAAAACGCCGGCGACGTGTGCGGGAGCGCTGGTGGGCCAGGTGCCTCCCGACGGCGGCTGCGTGCTCGACCAAGAATGCACCGCCGATGGCTTCTGCGACCCGTACGACAACCGCTGCCCCCACCGGTGTCAGGCGTGGGTGCCGGCCGGCAAGCCGTGCGACACCTTTCGCACGCTCTGCAACCCGGTGGGCTTCGCCTGCGCGCCCGGCGACGGAGGCATCGACGTGTGCCTGCCCTCGAAGCAGCCGGGCGACGCCTGCAGCGACTTCTACGAGTGCGGAGAGACCATGTATTGCATCTCCAGCCGCTGCGTGCGCCGCGAGGCCAAAGGTGGCGAGGCGTGCGGCGTCTCCACGTACCCATTTTGCGAGGTTGAACATTTCTGCCGCAACACCGGCGACGGCGGCGTGTGTCAGCGGCTCTCGGGCGTGGGCGGCGCGTGCAGCCAGAATGGCGGCTGCCTCCCGTCGCTGCGGTGCTCCACCATCGTCACCACGGGCGTGTGTCTGCCCCGCGCCCGGCAGGGCGCTCCGTGCATCGCGTACAACGACTGTGAAGAAGGCCTCTTCTGCTCGCCGGCGACGCTGGCCTGCGAGGCGCTCCCCGCGGCCGACGGCGGAGACTGCTCGTCGCGCGGCAGCTTCTACCGCTGCCAACCCAACGCGTACTGCGACTTCAGCCACGGCGATACCTGCGCGCTGAAGGTGGCGACGGGCGCCGACTGCACCTCGTCGTCGCAGTGCCTGTCGAACGACTGCGTGTACGGCACGTTGCCTGACGCCGGCTACGGGGGCCGCTGCACGGCCTCGTGCGCCGAGCGCGCGGATGGCGGGTTTTGACACCGCGCCTCGCCACCCTCGTCGTGCTCGTCTGTGCCGGGTGTCCGCCGGGGCCGCTGACGATTCCACCGGTGCGTGATGCGGGGCCGGGGCTCGACGGCGGAGAGTTGCTCGTCGACGGAGGCCTCGTCCGCTCCGATGCCGGGCTGCCGCTCGAGCAGGCCTGCGCGGTGCTCAACGCCAAGCGCTGCGAGTCGCTCGGGCGCTGCGGGTTGTTGGCGGCCGACGGCGGGCTGAGCATCTGCCTGGCGCTGCAGGAAGCCACGTGGTGCGGCCCGACGACGTGGCTCTCGCGGGTGCAGGCGCCGGTGAACACGCTGCGGTACGACGGCACGTTGGCGCTGGCGTGCGCCACCGAGCTCGAGGCGCGCAGCTGCGCGAACGTGAACGACGAGCCCGAGGCGTGCAGTCGGTTCCTCCTGCCCAACGCCCAGCTGCGGCAGCCCTGCTACGATGGCTACACCGAGTGCATCGAAGGCGTGTGCCGCGGGGTCTCGTGTGGAGATCGCCGCTGCCGGCCGCGCGGGCTCGCGGGAGAAGACTGCCGGCAGACGTCCGACTGCGCGTCGGGCCTGGTGTGCAAACCGCTGGCGTCGACGCCTGGCGTGGGCGTGTGCACGCGGCCGCTCGAGGCGGGCGAGACGTGCATCGGCGCGCAAGAATGCGCCTCCGGCTTCTCCTGCACCGGCCGCTGCGTCGCCGATGCGCCGGTCGGTGGCTCCTGCGCCTCGGCTCGCTGCAACGTACAGACGTACTGCAGCCCGTCTCCCGATGCCGG
This sequence comes from Archangium sp., assembly GCA_016793525.1. The sequence goes on from JAEUJT010000099.1 coordinate 6,472, forward strand.
CCTGGTGTGCGTCGAGCGCCTGAGCCTCGGCTCGAGCTGCGCCTCCGACACTCAGTGCGCGACCACGTTGATCTGCGACGCCTTCACCCGCCGCTGCGAGCCGCAGGTGGTGACGCAGAGCAACGCCGCGTGTGGGCCGCATCAGACCTGCGGCCTCGACAACGTCTGCGTGGGGCTGTCGCCGACCGAGGCCGGCCGCTGCCTGCCTCCGCGGAGCACCGGGGCGGCGTGTACCGTCACCGACGAATGTGAAGAGCACCTGCGCTGCACCTCGCCCGACGCCGGCGCGTGCAAGGGCCGCGGGCAGCAGGGGGACTCGTGCGCCAACGCCCGCGACTGCGCCGCGTTCTTCGCCTGCATCGGCGGCCGGTGCGCCGCGCGGCCGACCTTGGGCCAGCCGTGCTCGACGTCGCTCCGGTGCCTGTGGGGCGCGTGCAGCGGAGCCGACGGCGACGGTGGCTTCGTGTGCGCCCAAGCGGGCGGCCCCGGCGCGCGCTGCGACGACGACACCGCCTGCGCGTCACAGCGCTGCCTTCAAGGCACCTGCCTCGCCGCCTGCGTGCCGTAGTCGGTCACCCCGAAGGCGCTGAACTCGCTACGCTTCTCCGGAGATGACTTCGGTTCCACTCCACATCGTGCGCGAAGATGGTCGCGTCGAGCACCTGGGCGAGTGGCGACCGCATACCTTGGTGTTGGAGCGCGCCGGCTTTCCCTTCCTCGACGTCGGAGAGCACGTCATCGAGGGAGACCTGCCGTGGATCTTCTGGGACATGTGCCCGAGCGGTTTTATCGGCCGGGTATATGCGCGGGCGTTGCAGGGCTTGCGACTTCCGGCAGATCCGCGAACGTGGTCAGCGAATCAGGCGCTCGAGATTCTCGTGCATCACGGCGCTGATCTCCCTGGCAACTTAGTCATCGGTGAGGCGTCACTGGCGCACTACCAAGCGGAGCGCGCCGACCTGACCAAGGCCCTCGACC